>JAEDGQ010000068.1 GCA_016297415.1 Treponema sp. | reverse complement strand
TAGCGGAACCCTGAAAAGCCTGTTTTTTGCGAAGCAAAAAGCCACCCTAAAAATACGTCGAGTCAAGGCACGCTAACGCTTAAAGCCTTGACTTCGCCGTTTTGAGGGGGTTGTACTACCCCCTCAATAAAAATTCAAAACTCGACATTTGTCCTAATATTATTTTTATACATAAAAAAAGCGTTCCAGACCTGCCGGAACGCTTCCTTAATAATCAGAAAATCTTAAATTTCCTTAAAAACTGATGCAAAATTCTTAAGATAATCAGCAAAAGAAGTATAACTAAGAATAACATCAACCACAAAGAAAGCCTGAACTGTATACTTAATGTATGGATAAATTGACACAAAATCAAAGTTCCAGTAACTGCCAGTTATTTCTCCAAGTCCAAGACGAATAAAACTTTCTGCTGTAAGCATTACAAAAGCCGAAATAATATAGAAAACGGTCTTAACTTTTCCACCTTTACGGGCTGCAATCGCAACACCCTGTTTTGTTGAAAGCATTCTGAGAAAACTCTGACTGAATTCACGATACATAATGAGGATAAAAATCCATGTAGGCATATATGAATTCATTACAGGATCAAAAGAAGACATTGCAGAAATAAATACTGAAAGATTTAACATTACATCTGCAAAAGGATCGAATAACTTTCCAAAATCACTTACTTCATTATATTTGCGGGCGTAATGACCATCCCAGTAATCTGTAATTTCAAATAAAATTAATAAAGGAATAAGGATACAGGCAGAAATGAAGGCCAGCTTTGAATTTCCTGTCCATACTGGAAGTTCATAAAGAAAATAAAAAATCGGTGCAAAAAGCAATCTGGCTACTGTAAATTTATTAGATACTTTCATACTTCTAAGTATCTAAACTCTTGCACTAAAAGTCAAGTTTACTTAGGGCAAACGCATTATATTATATTCCCTGCTAAAAATGGCTTCCAGTCGTGAAAACGTCTTGTCGAAACCGCATGCTAGCATGCTACACGCGTTTTGTGCTTGTAACTATATACGTTTGCCGCTCTCGCGGCAGCACAAAACGAGTGTTTTCGCAAGCCGTTTCACTCCTTTGCGCCATTTTCAATATAAAATCGGTTATAATGCGTTTGCCCTGCAAGTTTTCTAAAGTTGCTTATCTATCTTGCAGGTAAGATTTTCACCTTTTACATTAAATGTAAGCGTATAAACTGCAGGCAGATTTTCATCTACAGGCACTTCTATAAGGAGATTTTTTCTATTCTGCAAAACCCACTTCATAAAAGTATCTATCTGTTTCTGCCATAAAAGGCCTGACTTTTCTCCAAATTCCAATTCTGTATGAATTCCAGAAAATTCATGCAGTCCACGGACATCTGAAGTTTTATCAATTTCCACATCTGAAGAAATAACACCTATTACCGAATACCAGACTCTAGGTAATGGAATAATTAAAATTCCAGGAATTGTATAAACCTCAACCACAAGACTTTTGTGATTAATATCATCCATATAAAAACAGTCTTCCTGAACTTTTATACTGTCATTTCGAACCGTTACCGAAACACTATCCAGTTTAGAACCGAACTGACTGTAAAGCTTTATTCCTGTTACAAAAGAAACAAGAATATAAGCAAAAACAAACACAGGAAGTGCAATTTTCCAGAAACAGGTAGAAAGTACGCCTGCACAGAACAGTGCCAGGAAGAACATCCACCACTGACCTACTAAAGAAATCTGCTGCAGAAGATTTTCAATTAAAACAAAACCTCCTGTTCCAAAAGCTACTGCTACGCTTAAAAGAACGCAGATGATTGTAAAATGAGATTTAAGATATTTTTTCTTAAAAAGGACACCGGAAAGAATGCAAAGCACACTACCAGTAATCCCTCCGAGACAAATACTTATAATTCCAAAAACAAGGGAAGTAGCAAAACTCATTATCAGTAAACCTTAAAATCCTGAACTACTTTAATTGCAGATTCAACTGTATATTCAGGAAGCTCAGCCTGAGTAATTGTAAGTGCTCTTTTTACAACGGCAGATGAATCAGCCTTTCCAAATAAAGTAATTTTTTCACCGTTTGCAGAAGCCCTTAATTCATTAATGCCAAGATCGTATTCAAGAATGAGCATATTAACAATGCGCTGACAGATTAAAAGTCTGTCAATCCTATGCAGACCGGCCTTTTCTTTTGTTTCTGTAACAGATGTTTTTACAGTTTCTGTAATAAGATTCGCTGCAGATTCAATATCAAGAAGACTTGTATTCAATACACCATGGTACAAAGAAGGATCATCTATCTGATAATTGAAGAAACTTTTATGGAAACCAAGTCTCTGTTTATCTGAATTTTCTAGAATTTTAATTATTTCTTTTTCTGGCAAATCCTTATACTCAGGCAAAGCCTTACAGCGCATAATTCTGTCATTCATTGACGAAATAATTCTGAAAGAGAAATGATTTTCAAGTTCACTTAAAATAATAAAGGAACCTCGTCCCACAATGACGCAGTTATTATCTTCTGCTTCTTCCAGCACAGCAGTCTGCAGATAGTCCAGATATTCATCTCTATCCTTTGAAAGCGAAGCAAAAAAACCCGGAACTTTTTCATCATATTTATGAAGTTTGTCTTTTGGAAAACCCAGTTTGAGGATTTTATTTTCAATCTCTGAGCGTCCAACAAACCTGTAATTCAATTTTTTAGCAACAAGAGAACAGACTTCATCACCAAAAGATGCAGGCTGTCGTGAAATAGTAATGATTGCCATAAGAACCCCCTGTTGTCATATTTTCAATCTATTATTAAATTTATATCTAAATAGGACAAATGTCGAGTTTTAAATTTTAATTCTTTGGGTGGCTTTTTGCTTCGCAAAAAACAGGCTTTTCAGGGTTCCGCTATCGCTTCATTCCTTCGCTACGCTTCGGAACTGGCTACGCCAGCCCTTACAATCCTTGCCACTGTTTAAAATTAAAAAACTCGAAATTGAACCTAAATAATAAATCAATTTTTTTTATAAGTAAAGAAAAGTACTTAAAGGAATTTTTAGTATGACTGACAGAGAACTTGAATGGAAAGAAAAATCAAAAGAAATCCTTCTCAACACTCCCATAGCAAAGATCAATTCAGTAGAAAGTGAGGTTCAGACGGACAAAAAGGAAAGTACATTACTATTGATGCAAGAGACTGGGTTGAAGTTATTCCTGTAACTGACAACGATTTTATTATGGTAAAACAATGGCGTCATGGAGAAAAAGCACTCAGCATTGAATTTCCAGGTGGAGTAATTGATGACGGAGAAACACCTGCAGAGGCTGCACGCCGCGAATTAATAGAAGAAACCGGCTGTACCTGCGAAAACCTTGTATATCTTGGTAAAATGAATCCTAATCCTGCTTTTATGACAAATCATGTTCATATTTTTGCTGCCTTAAACCTGACAGAAACAGGTGTACAAAATCTTGATGAAGACGAATATCTTAACTTCTTCAAAATGAACCAGGAAGAAGTCTTTTCTAAAATGGGTACCGACGAAATGCCCCACGCCTTAATGGCCGCAGCTCTGTTTTTGTACAGACAATTTATGGATGGTAATGAATAAAAAACCCTGTAAACTGAATTGATTTTCAGTGTTACAGGGCATTTTTCAGCTGTAAAAACTATTTATTTGCTGAATATGGGTCATATTTTTTTGAAGGAGTATATACACCTTCACGATATTCACCAGTAATACTTGGGATTTCCATCTTCATACCCGGCATAATGAGGTTAGGATCATTTGGCTTAGGCATGTTAGCTTTATTTGCCTGATAGAGGTTTTCCCAAAGTAACGGGTTGTTGTAAACATAAGGACGACCAGAAATATTCCAGTAACAGTCTTTTGTTTCTGCCCATGGACGAACAACATAATACTGTGGAAGTGGTGTAATTTCCTTAATATCTGCAAGAGCTTCCATAACCTGTTTTGCATAAGCAGCAGCAGTTACATAATCTTCTGCCTTATATGCATCATCAGCATTTGCAAAAGATTTCTGAGCTGCTGAGAATGCCATTGGGAAGTTTCTGTCAGCTTTAATTGATTTTGCATAATCAAGGCGTTTAGATGCTTCTTTCATTGCAGCATCAGCATCTGATTTTGCCAGCATCTTTTTAATATAAGCTTCTGACAAAGCTGCATTTTCTGAAGCTTTTTTTGCATAATCTTCAGCAAGTACATAATCACCTGCATCAAGAGCAGCCTGAGCTTTCTTTGTATATTCGTTGGCAAGTTTCTGATATGTGTTATTTTTGTAACTTACAGCAAAAAGTACTGAAGCAGAAACAAGGGCACATGCAATAGCAATTAACTTTTTCATTATTTAGCCTCCATGTTTGCATCTTCAACAGCAGCATTTACAGCTTCTTCAGCTTTAATTGCTGTTTCTGCAACTTTTTCAGCAGCCTTAGCAGTAATTCCTTCTTCTACATTAATTTCAGCGTTTTTTGGATCTTCGAACTTATCTTCTTCAAGAAGAACTGCGTCTTCCTGTTCGATACCAGCTACTTCTGTAGCAAGAGGAGCAATTGTATCTGCTTCTTCTGCATAGGTTGCTGAATCTGCAACTCTCTGTTTAGCAGCATCAATTAAAGCCTGTGCTGCAGCACGTTTTGCAGAAATATCTTCGTAAAGGGAATTAAATGTTTCCTTTGCTGATTTGTAACCATTGAAAGCACCTTCAATATTAGCAGTTACATAAGAAGCATCTGCTTTTTTGAAAGTATCTGAAGCTTTTGTGTAAACTTCTTTCTGAGCAACGCCAGCTTTTACACTGTCTGCAAGTTTTTTAGCTTCAAGAGCTGCCTTACGTTCACGGGCTGCATTAGCCTTAAGTCCCTTGTTAACTACATCGTTATATGCATTAAGAGCTTCATTTGCTTTTTCAAGAAGATCGGCACCATTTGCACCTGTTCCCATTGCTGCATATTCTTCAAGAGCTTTTGCTCCAGCTTCATAAGAAGCTTTGTCTTCATCACCAAGTGAAAGGGCATCAGCTTTTTCTTTAAGAGTCTGTGCCTGACTTGCAGCGGCAAGTGACTGATAGCGGGCTGTAAGATCTTTAATCTGTACGGAATAATCATTAGCGGCATTGTCTGCCATATCTTTCTTAAGTGATTCAAGAGCAGTTTCTGCAGCATTAAATTTTTCTGGATAATACTTTTCTGCACCAGAAGCAATTGCGTTTTCTCGTGCAGCTTCACACAGAGTAAATAAAGTCTGATTTGCAGCAGAGTAATCGATTACCGGCTTAATTTCTTCCTGTACTTCTTCTTTTACGTCTTCTACAGGAACAACATCTTTAATTGTAGCATCTGCATCATTTTTTGGTGTAGAACCACAGGACATAATTAAAAATGCTGCCATAGCACATGAAAGTGCTGAAACATATTTTTTCACAGTTATCCCCCATTTTGTAATTATGGATATATAATAATTATAGTTAAGAAAATTAAAGTGAGCAACAATCGAAACTCGAAAAAGTCTTTTTTTATGCATTAGTCAAAAAATCAGACTATAATATCTTTAAATACTCCAAACAAAAGGAGGCCTTTTTATGGCTGACGAATTTTCTTTTAATATTGAAGAAACCTTTGGTGTAATCAGCACCTCAAAAACAGGCTGGACTACAGAATTAAACAAAGTGAAATGGGGCGATCATTCAGCAAAATATGATATCCGTCCCTGGGATCCTGAACACCGTAAAATGGGCAAAGGCATAACATTCACATCCGAAGAATTAAAAGCCCTGAAAAGCCTGCTGAATGAAATAGAAATTAACTAATCTGTTTCATAACGGGCACAATAAGCACCGTTTTTTACAATAATTTCATAAAGCATTAAAGTAAGCTGATTCTCCTGAAAAAGAGAACCTGTAGAACGAATCTCCAGATCTGTTTTTGCAAGAAGTGCAAGAATTGCAGCTACATGTCCAGGACTCCATAACTTTGCAGCTTTAGCATATTGTTTCTGAGCTGTTTTGGAAGAAAACCCATTAGATTTTAATTCAATATCAGAAGGGATATGTCCCTGGCTATGAATTGTCTGCCACATGGAAAGTCTTCTGAAACAGGAAACAAGCCCGGCAATAATTACAACAGGTGAATTATCTTTTTTTGAAAGGAGAATTTTCTGGAGAATTGAAAGGCTGTTTTCAAGACGTTTTGCAGGCGGTAAAGATTCCAGCATTGCATCAAACATTGTAAAAGCTGATTCTTCCCTGTTATGAGAGAGAATCTGTTCAACATCAGAATTTGTTACTTTATATCCCGCTGGAAAGCACATAAAAAAGCGGCTGCATTCATTTCTAAGCTGTTCTGTATTATTCTCAATCATTTCCAGAATAGAAGAAACTGCTTCAGGTTCTATTCCATAACCGTTTTTCTTAAAATAATTAATAACCCACTGCTCTTTTCTATCTTCAAACATCTCCCAGAAGATTTTTTTATTTGAAGGCGGGACAATTTTTTCGAGTTTGGCATCAACTTTAAGTTCATCTGAAACAAGAATCAGAACAGTAGAATCTTTATTCTCTGCAGACTTTACCCATTCTGAAAGCATATCGATATCTTTCTTGTCTTTTACAGCTTCTGCGTTACGAATTACAACACTGGTAGCAGGAGTAAAAAGGGACTCAGTCATAAGCTGAGTTACAACATCACTCATGTTTAAATCATTGCCGTAATATGTAAAATCGTCGCTGGAACCATATTTCTTTTTGAGAGATTCTTTTATTGCTATAACCTGGTCGTTCCGCTCACCGGCTTCAGGACCTGTATAAAGATAAACTGGTGCTGCCATTTTTCTGTTTTAATAAGTGCGGACAATATTTGAAAGAACACCAACGATACGGAGATCCGTACAGTATATTGGCTGAAACTCTGGATTTTCCGGCTGAAGTTTTACACGTCCGTCTTCTCTAAAGTATCTTTTTAATGTAATGGCATCATTAATAACAGCCACTACGATTTGTCCGTTTACGGCAGTTTCCTGCTGTTCAACGATAGCTAAGTCACCTTCCAGAATACCGGCATTTATCATGCTTGTTCCTCTGACTCTTAAAGCAAAATAGCTTTTTCCCGGACGAACAAATGGCTCTGTAAGATTTACAAATCCATCGAGATTTTCTTCACTAAGAAGGGGTTTTCCTGCGGCCACAGTTCCGAGAACAGGAACTCGTCTGATAAAAGCTCCTGATTCAACGTCTTCGTTCTGCATAACCCGGATAGATCTTGAACTTTTTGGTTTAATTGTAATAAAACCTTTTTTCTGAAGAGCGGCAATATGATCCTGTACAGCACGAATGGAAATATTAAAGTGCTCACTGATTTCGCGAACAGTTGGAGGAAAAAAATTGTCTTTTGTAAAATTAGATATAAAGGACAGCACTTCCTGCTGACGGTCAGTGATCTGCTTCATTCATTACTCCTCTTCGAATCTGCTTTCAAAAAGCTGAACAATTGCATCTGCGCACTGTACTTCATCAGCACCATCAGTTTTTAATGTAATTGTTGAATTATATGCAGCAGCCATTGTAATAACGCCCATAATAGATTTTGCATTTACTTCTGCATCATCTTTAATCATAATTACTTCACAGGCAAACTTGTTTGCTGTCTGAGCAATAAGAGCTGCCGGACGAGCATGAATACCGGCACGGTTGCGTACTGTTAAAATTTTTTCTGTCATATAAAGCCTTCCTTATTTTAGTAAGAGTCATCAGAACCGTAATATGCGGTCTGTGCTTCTCCAGATTCAATCCATTTTAATATATTCTGATTAAAGTCACGGGCAGAATTATAACCCATGGCCTTTAAGCGTTCATTCATTGCAGCAGCTTCGATAATAATCGGCAGGTTACGTCCAGGGCGAACAGGAATTTCAATTGTCGGAATTTTTACACCCAGCAAATCTGTTGTGGACTGATCTGTACCGATACGGTCGTAGATTTTGTTCTGATCCCATTCTTCAAGTTTTATAATAAGCTGAATTTCTTTCTGTTCACGAATGGAACCTACTCCATAAAGCTGGGAAACATTTATAATACCAAGTCCACGAATTTCCATATGATGGCTGATATAATTATTTGCTCCCTGACCAAGTGCCGAGTTACCGTTTACACAGCGAATCTCTACGATATCGTCAGCAACAAGACGATGACCCCGTTCAACAAGTTCAAGAGCACATTCCGATTTTCCCACACCTGAATGTCCGGTAAGAAGAATACCTACACCATAAACTTCAACAAGTACACCATGAAGAGTTTTTTTAGGAGCAAATATATTAGAAAAAATACGCAGAAGACGAGTAGAAAAATCTGTTGATTCAAGATCAGTCTGAAGAATGGCACATCCGCACTTTTCTGCAATTTCTATAAAAGACTGCTGTGGTGTAAGGCTGTGTGTAAAGACTGCACATGGAATATCATAAGAAAAAAGTTTTTCAACTGAAGAATTATTATTTTCCTTATGCAGTTTTTCAAGATATGCAGTTTCACCACGTCCAAACACCTGAACTCTTTCATAAGCAAAAGAATCAAAAAATCCTGAAAGTTCCAGTCCAGGACGATTTATATCAGGAACTTTAATAGTTCGTGTAAGACCTTTTCGCCCCGCAATGCAGTGAAGATTAAGGGAGTTATGCCCTTTTAATTCCATATCGAGAAGATCTAATACTGTGAAAGGTTTTTCTGCCATATAATTCCACTATACAAGCAAAGAGTCATCTAAACAAGAGTTTATTTTTCATTTGGCCGAATATAACAGTGATTTCGTCAGAAGCACTTTTGATTTTCTAAAAAATGTCCAAAAAAAAACACGGAACAAATGCCCCGTGTTTTATATTAAAGATTCAGTTTACTTTTCCTGAACCTTATCTTTTTCCTTTTTGATTTTTACATCAAGTGTATCCATCATTTTATTAAGGGCAGCACCGAAATCAAAATCTTTTCCACTAACATGAGCCTGTGTTCCCCAACGGAAATTAGCTGTTGCTTCAAAATCATATTCTTTTTCGTGCTTTACACGTATTGTCAAATCAACAATGAGATCTTCTGCATATTTGATGCGTTCCAGTTTCTTTTCAATCATTTCTGACTGTTTCTGTTCCAATGCAAATCCTGCTGATACATTTTTAGTCATAGTTGTTTCCCCCTTTGCGGTATAAATGCAAGTTCAGAAAGCCTGAAACAAGTTCTCCCCGAACCTCTTTATTAAATTATAATATGAAAAATCTTAGATGACAAACTTTTTGATTTGAAAAATTCAGTTATAAATCAACGGATGTATGAAGAATCAATATTCATCTGAGAACGATATTTTGCAACTGTTCGACGGGCAATTTTTATACCTCTTGCTTCCAGAAGGTCTGCCAGTTTCTGATCACTAAGTGGTTTTTTATCGTTTTTATGTTCCTGAAGAATCTGCTGAAGTTCAAACATAACTCCGGATTTTGATGAAGGCACTTCTTTTTCATCTGCCGTTGTTTCAGCTGAATTAACAGCATTGGTAAAGAAAAATCCGATTTCAAAAAGTCCCTGACTGCATCGAAGATATTTTGAACTGGCCATTCTGCTGACTGTAGCTTCGTGAACTCCAATTGCATCTGCCACATCTTTCTGACGAAGAGGTTTCAGGTATCTCTGCCCCTTTTCAAAAAACTCTTTCTGATAAGAAACAATCTGCTGACAGGCAAGAAGAAGTGTTTTCTGCCGGAACTTTATGCTGTCAAGGAATTCAGAAGCTTCTCTGACAGAGTCCATAACAAAACGATGTTCCGACCGTTTTTTTTCATTTTCTTCAGTAGATTTTGTTACACGGCTTCTGTCTTCAGACAGTTTAAGAAATTCCTTCGATATTTCCACAACAGGTAATGTTTCTTCATTAACACTAACGACAAATTCACCTGTTTCCCTGTCTTTTTCAACAAATACATCCGGCGCAATATAAGCATTTTGGGATGATGAGAATTCTCTGGCAGGATAAGGATCAAGAGTTCTTATGTATTCAAGTGCGGAAACTATATCTTCTTCCGTATAATCACGTTTTCCAAGGGCCTTCAGTTTTTTTAAGATTTTTGCAGGCTGAGGAGGATTCAATATTTCAAAATTGCCGTCAAGAAAAAACAGAACGGATTCAGGAGCATCTTCCCTGGCTTTGGCCTGAATAAAAAGGCTTTCCTGAACACTGGCACAACACACACCTGCAGGATCCAGCTGCTGAACAAGCTTCATTGTTCTTTCAAGAAGTTCTTCTGTCTGATTTTTATCTGAAGAATCAAGAAGTGAAACAGGAGCAAGAATATGATACCCGCGGGAATCAAGATTCCAGATTAATTTTAATCCCAGCTTTTCTTCTGCCGGACTATGAGAAGTTGAAAGGAACTGAAGTTCAAGATGTTCCTGAAGTGTCTGCCGGAGATCGGGCGATTCTTCCAGAGCTTTCTGAAAATTATCGCTGGCCTCCTGACCTGCTTTTGAAGCCGATTTTATGTGAATATTATCGGAATTCACGCCGGATACACTGGCCCATTTAACACCTTCTGATTCCAGATCTCTTGTTATTATGAGGGCCGGATTTCTGGCGACGGCATCATATATTTCCTGACGAAGATCCTGACTTCCCATTGCAAGAAGTTTAATGGACAAAAGCTGCTGCTGACTAAGCTTTTGAGTCTGAGTCTGCTTTTGAACCTGAGAAGTACGCTGCTGTAACTGAAATGAAGGAAACTCCGCCATATTTTTAGTATACCACAAATATTCGTAGCATGAACTGTGCCAACAATAGGGCAAACGAATTATAATATTTTCCCTGCTAAAAATGGCTTCCAGTCGTGAAAACGTCTTGTCGAAACCGCATGC
>JAEDGQ010000067.1 GCA_016297415.1 Treponema sp. | reverse complement strand
AATATATTATAATGCGTTTGCCCTATGATAACAAAAGATAATCATTGATAACAAAAGATTTAGTACATTTTGTTAAAAATCAGTGTAAATTAGTATTATGTTTAAAAAGTTGCTTTCCGGTTTGGGAATAAAATATTCACTTTTTACCGTTCTTACACCTGTTGCCATGATTGGCGAAGTTCTGATGGAAACTTTTATTCCTTTCCTGATGGCTCGTATTATTGACAATGGAATCAGCAGTTATGACCTGAATTACGTTTACCGATACGGCCTTATTATGCTGGGAGCAACCTTGTTTTCCCTTTTGTGCGGAACTGTTGGAGGACGTCTTTCTTCTGTAGCAGCCCTGGGTTTTTCTAAAAATCTTAGAAGCAAGCTTTTTCGCAAAGTCCAGGGATTTTCCTTTTCTCAGTCTGATGTTTATGGAACTCCATCTCTCATAACCCGTCTTACAACTGATGTAACAAATATGCAGAATATTTATCAGAACCTTATTCGCAGTATGGTTCGTTCTCCTCTCATGCTTATTGGAGGAACTGTAATGGCTCTGAGAATTAATTCCCGTCTTGCAGCAGTCTTCCTTATTACTATTCCTGTAATTGCAGTTTTTCTTTCAATAATAGCTGTTACGGCTTATCCTCGTTTTGCTGTAATGCTTAAAAAATACGATACCCTTAATACAATTGTTCAGGAAAACCTTATTGCCATTCGTGTTGTAAAGGCTTTTGTCCGCGGGGATTTTGAATGCCGCAAATTTGAAGATGTAGCAGGGCAGGTTCGGGATGCACAGCGGAGGGCCGAAAAAGTTGTAGTATTAAATGCTCCTGTAATGCAGATTTCAATTTATATGTGTATTTGTGCAACTCTCTGGTTTGGCGGAAACATGGTTATAACCGGCTCTATGAAAACTGGAGAACTTATAAGTTTTTTAACTTATGTAACACAGATTTTAATGAGCCTTATGATGCTCAGCATGCTCTTTGTGGGTTTTGTTCTTACAAGAGCTTCAGTTTCCAGAGTTATGGAAATTCTTGATGAAAAAGACCTGGAAAAAAACTCTCCAGAAAATACTTTAATCCCACAGGACGGTTCTGTTGAATTTGAACATGTGTGGTTCAGTTACAGCGGCAGCAAAGAAAAAGCAGTTCTTTCTGACATTAACCTGAAAATCGAAAGCGGTTCTTCTATTGGAATTATCGGTGGAACAGGTTCTTCCAAATCTACTCTTGTATCCCTTATTCCAAGGCTTTATGACTGTCTGGAAGGTCAGGTAAAAGTTGGCGGAAGAAATGTTCAGGATTACAGTTTTGATTCCCTCCGAAAAGCAGTTGGTGTTGTAATGCAGAAAAACCTTCTTTTTTCAGGCACAATTGCAGAAAATCTTCGCTGGGGCAGCGAAACGGCATCTGACTCTCAGCTGGAGGAAGCCCTGAAATCTTGTGATGCCTGGGATTTTGTCATGAATTTTCCAGAAGGCCTTAACACCCAACTTGGACAGGGTGGTGTTAATTTAAGCGGAGGACAGAAACAGAGGCTTTGTATTGCCCGTGCTCTTTTAAAAAATCCTTTGGTTTTAATTCTTGATGATTCTACAAGTGCCGTTGATACTGCTACAGATCTGCGCATAAGAAAATCTCTTCGGGAAAATCTTCCGGGAACAACTAAACTTATTATTTCTCAGAGAATTGCTTCCGTTCAGGACGCTGACATGATAGTTGTGCTTGATGACGGAAAAATAAATGGAACTGGTACTCATGACCAGCTCCTTGAAAATAACAGCCTTTACCGGGAAGTTTATCAGTCCCAGATGAGTAAAAATTAGACGAGGAGAGTGAAACAATGCCACCGGTAAAAATTAAGGGTGTTCAGCGCCCGGAAAACACAAAACGCACAATCCGCACTTTACTTTCTTATATGGGAGGACATAAATTCCTCTGGCCTTTAGTTATTCTCTGTGTGCTTTTAAGCGCAGGGGCAGAAGTTGCCGGTACTC
This sequence comes from Treponema sp., assembly GCA_016297415.1. Taxonomy (GTDB): domain Bacteria; phylum Spirochaetota; class Spirochaetia; order Treponematales; family Treponemataceae; genus Treponema_D. Next base: position 8,944 of record JAEDGQ010000067.1, on the reverse strand, counting down.
TTCTTATCCGTCCTATCGTAAACAATTACATTGTGCCTTTTATAGGCTGGAAAAATCCACCATCAGCGGATTTTCTTGTAATGATTTTTGTGCTTATTTCTGTTTATGTAACGGGAGCTGCTGCTAATTACATCTGCCAGCACCTGCTCATTACAATTTCTACTTCAACTCTTTATACAATCCGGCGGGATCTGTTTGTTCATGTTTCAAAACTTCCTTTAAAGTTCTATGACTCTCATTCGCACGGAAGCCTTATGTCCCTGTACACAAATGATACAGACACTTTAAGGGATATGTTCAGTCAGAATATTCCTCATCTGCTTACAGGCCTTTTCCAGGTTACAGGTGTCTTCTGTATGATGCTTTATTTAAGCATTCCCCTTACTCTCATAATGGCAGCAACAACTGCAATAATGATTTTACTCGGAGCGTGGATTGGAAAGCAGAGCGCCAGAGCCTATAAATCCCAGCAGGCAAATATTGCCGCAGTAAACGGTTATATAGAAGAATTAATTGAAGGACAGAAAGTTGTAAAAGTTTTTACAAGGGAAAAACAGGCAGAAAAACAGTTTAATGTGCTTAATGATGCTCTTTGTCAGGCAGGAACCAGAGCCTCAACTTTTGCCAGCATTCTTGGTCCTGTTATGAATAACCTTTCTCACCTGCAGTATACTTTTGTTGCCATAACAGGTGCAGTTCTTGTAATCAACGGTTATATGGACCTTGGTACAATCGCAAGTTTCCTTCAGTCCACAAGATCTTTTTCAAGACCTCTTTCTCAGTTGAGCCAGCAGTTTAACGGAGTTCTGAATGCTCTTGCAGGAGCTGAAAGAATTTTTGCTGCAATTAACGAAGATGTGGAAACTGACGACGGTGATGTAACTCTTGTAAACTCTGTTGAAACTGTGGCAGCACAGGCAAAAGACGGAGAAAGTCACCTTGTTCAGAGTTTTGCACAGACCGGAACCTGGGCCTGGAAAGCTTCTTCTATCGGACGGCTTAAAAAACTCAGGGGCGAAGTTGTTTTTAAGGATGTAGATTTTTCTTATGATGGCAAAGTAAAAGTTCTTAACAAAATAAACATTCATGCCAGACCGGGACAGAAAATTGCCCTGGTTGGTTCTACAGGTTCCGGTAAAACTACAATTACCAATCTTTTAACAAGATTCTACGATCTGGAAGAAGAACAGGGGCTTATAACTTTTGACGGAATTCCTGTAAAAGACATTAAAAAATCAGATTTACGAAGTTCTCTTGCTATGGTTCTCCAGGATACACATCTGTTTACCGGAACAATTATGGAAAACATCAGGTACGGAAATCTGGAAGCCAGTGATTATCAGGTTTACGAAGCTGCAAAACTTGCCAATGCCCACGTTTTTATAAGTCATTTAAGTGACGGGTACAATACTGTCATTAAAGGGGACGGCGAAAGCTTGAGTCAGGGACAAAGACAGCTTCTTGCTATTGCCAGGGCTGCAGTTGCTGATCCTCCTGTTCTTATTCTTGATGAAGCTACAAGTTCCATTGATACCCGTACGGAAGCTCTCATTGAAAAAGGAATGGATTCCCTTATGAAAAACCGTACTGTTTTTGTAATTGCTCACCGTCTGAGTACAGTACGAAATGCAGATATGATTATTGTTCTTGAACATGGAACAATTATTGAACAGGGAACTCACGAACAGCTTATGGAAGAGCAGGGACGGTATTATCAGCTTTATACAGGGGCCTTTCAGCTGGATTAACAGAAGCAGATTATAAAGCTGGTTGTTCTGCATAAATTTTTCTTGACCACTTCTAAAACCCTTTTATACTTAAATAAGTGGATGATTAATTCACAAAAGTACCAAAGGGGGTATATCAGATGAAAAAAATTTTAAGTGTTGTTTGCGGACTTCTTATTGCCGCTTCTTTTATGTCCTGCGAAAAAAAGGGTAATGCAGGGGAACTGGTAGTATACGGTTCCTGTGAAGAAGAATATCTTCAGGCTGCATGTGCTGCTTTCGAAAAGAAAACAGGTGTAAAAACTTCATTCCAGCGTCTTTCTACAGGTGAAGTTCTTACAAAAATCGGTGAAGAAAACGGAAATCCATCGGCTGATGTATGGTTCGGTGGTACAACAGATCCTTATAACGAAGCTGCTTCAAAAGGTCTCCTTGAAGTTTACGAAGCAAAAAATGCTAAACATCTTGTTGGTGAACAGTTCAAAGATCCAGACAATAACTGGTATGGTATTTACCGCGGTATTCTTGGTTTCTTCTGGAATAAAGACGAAATGGCACGGCTTGGTCTTGAACCTCCAAAAGACTGGGATGACCTTAAAAAACCGGAATACAAAGGCCTTATTTCTTTTGCAAATCCTAACACAGCCGGTACAGGTAAACTTATTGTAAATACAATGGTTCAGATGAAAGGTAAAGATTCTGCCATGGAATACTTTAAGGAAGTTGATAAAAACATCTGTCAGTATACAAAATCTGGCTCAGGTCCATCTAAACTTGTTCCAAAGGGAGAAGTTGTAATTGGTGTAGGCTTCCTCCACGATGTTGTATATCAGATTCTTGATAACGGCTACGACAATATTGGTATGACAGTTCCTGCTTCTGGAACTTCATACGAAATCGGTGCTACAGCTATTTTTAAGGGTGCAAAGAACATGGACAACGCAAAGAAATGGATTGAATTTGCACTTTCTCCAGATTGTGTAAATCTTGCACAGGACAATGGTTCATATCAGTTCCTGGTAATTGATAATGCAAAACCTGTTTCTGCAGCTGTAAAAGCCGGCCTGGATAAGATTGAAACAATCAAATACGACTTTGATGACGCTAAAACAAACGGTCCAAAATACTATGCAGAATTCTTTGAAGTAATTGCTGCAGATGACCGTGTAAAAACTAAATAATAACTAAAACCTTGATAAACAGGCTTTTTCCGGAGTTTCCGAAGAGCCTGTTTTTTTTTAACTTTTTTATGGAGTACTTATGGCTAATCAGGGAAAATCTTTAGATAGAAAAAAATTACTGTCAGATCCGATTATGATAACGGCAATCATAGGAATCTTTGTGTTCCTTCTGCTGTTCATTCTATATCCCCTGGCAATTCTTCTGGCTGACAGTGCTGTTGTAGAAACAAAAAACCCTGCCGGAGTTTCTGAAAAAGCTCTGGGAATCGGAAACTTTATCCGAATCTTTCAGATGACAAATTTCAGACATGCAATTTCAAATACTTTGTGGCTTGGACTTGTTACAGGAATTGGAGCTACAGTAATCGGCTTTCTTTTTGCCTATGTGGATGCTTATGTAGACACAGGTTCTAAGTTTGTTTCAAAACTTTTTAAGGTTGTTTCCATACTGCCTGTAGTTTCTCCTCCTTTTGTTCTGTCCTTATCAGCACTTTTCCTTTTTGGCCGTACAGGACTTATTACCCGCGGGCTTTTCAAATTCAATAATGTAACAATTACAGGCTGGCCTGGAATTACTCTCGTTCAGATTTTAACTTTCTTCCCTGTATGTTACATGATGCTGAAAGGTCTCTTAAAAAATATCGATCCGTCTCTCGAAGAAGCAGCCCGGAATATGGGCGCCAGCCGGTGGAAAGTTTTTACAACTGTAACTTTGCCTCTTCTTCTTCCGGGGCTTGGAAACGCTTTCCTTGTAACTTTTATTGAATCCGTAGCCGATTTTGCCAATCCAATGATTATTGGTGGTAACTTTGATACTCTTGCTACTTCTATCTATCTGCAGCTTACTGGAGCCTACGATAAATCCGGAGCTACAGCTATGGCCGTAGTTCTCCTGGTTATTTCCATGGGGCTTTTTATTCTGGAAAAATACTGGCTTGAACGAAAATCTGTTGCAACTTTAACAGGTAAGGCAAGCCGTGGACGCACTCTTATTACAGACAGTTCCGTGCGTTATCCTCTCGTTACTCTCTGTGTACTTATTACACTTTTTGTACTTGGAATGTACGCTCTGGTTCCTCTTGGTTCCCTGTTCAAAATCTGGGGCAAAGACTACCACCTGAGCTTAAGATGGTATCATTATATTTTCAAAAATAACGGTTACCGTGTATTTACAGATTCTATTCTGCTTTCCCTTATTGCTTCTCCAATTACAGCCCTGCTCAGCATGATAATTGCCTATCTGGTTGTAAAACGAAAGTTTGCCGGAAAAGGCCTTATGGAATTTGTTTCAATGCTTGCCATGGCCGTTCCAGGAACAGTTCTTGGTGTTGGTTTTATCCGTGGATTCAGTTCAGGACTCTTCCACACAGGTTTTATGTCAGGCCTTTACGGAACTGGTGCAATCCTGATTCTTGTATTTATTGTAAGATCCCTGCCTATTGGAACCCGTTCTGGTATTGCAGCTCTCCGTCAGATTGACAAATCAATTGAAGAAGCTGCCTATGACATGGGTGCTGACAGTTTCCGGGTATTTACAACAGTTACTTTGCCTTTGATTAAAGAAAGTTTTATCTCTGGTCTTGTAACAACTTTTGTCCGTTCGATTACAGCTATTTCTGCCATTATCCTGCTTGTAACTCCAAAATATCTTTTGATTACAGTCCGGATAAACGAGTTTGCAGAAAAGGGTAGCTATGGTATTGCCTGTGCCTATGCAACAGTTCTTATTATCATAACTTACGCTGCAATCTGTATTATGAATCTTATACTTGATAATTTTGGAAAAAGTAAAAGTACAGTAATAGAAGAGTAGGGCGTTCCGGCAGTAAAACTGCCGTCGGGTCATCCGAGGTTCCGCTTCCGCTCCATCCCTTACGGGACGGCAAAGCCGCCTCTACTACCCCTAACGCAAAGTTTTTAAGGAGAATATTATGGAAAATAAATCACCAAAAGGCGTTCGCCTTGATCATGTTACAAAAATCTATCAGGATCCAAAAACTAAAAAAGATTTTAATGCTGTTGATGATGTAAGCCTTGATATAAAACCCGGCAGCTTTGTAACTCTGCTTGGACCTTCCGGCTGCGGAAAAACTACAACTCTCCGTATGATTGCCGGATTTGAAAGCCCAGATTCTGGAGAAATTTATCTTGGCGGGGAACCGATTAATGAACTGACTCCAAACAAGCGTGATACTGCCATGGTTTTTCAGAGTTATGCTCTTCTGCCTCACTACAATGTTTTTGATAATGTTGCCTACGGCTTAAAAATCCGGGGACTTCCAAAGGAAGAAATAAAGGAACGGGTTCTGGACATGCTTAAGCTTGTTGAACTGGACGGAAAAGAAGAACGTTTGACTAACCAGCTTTCAGGCGGACAGCAGCAGCGTGTAGCTCTTGCCCGTGCCCTTGTTATGCAGCCTGGAGTTCTTCTTTTTGACGAACCTCTTTCAAACCTGGATGCAAAGCTTCGGGTAACAATGCGTACAGAAATCCGTAAAATTCAGCAGAAGCTGGGAATTACTGCAATTTATGTAACTCATGACCAGAGCGAAGCCATGAGTCTATCGGACGAAATCATTCTTATGAATAAAGGAAAGATTGCTCAGAAAGGAACACCTCAGGAAATTTACTATAAACCTGCCAGTGAATTTGTTGCTGACTTTATTGGTGAAGTAAACTTTCTTAAAGGAATTGTAAAATCTGCAGAGGGTTACTCTGTAAAAGTAGATGTAAACGGAGCAGAAATTCAGGCCGGATCAGGGGGAAACCTGAGTGAAGGTTCTGACTGTAAGATTGTAATCCGTCCGGAAAATGTAACACTTTCGGACAGCGGTCTGATTCCATGTGAAGTTATTCTTTCTACATTTATGGGAGCTTATCAGCATTATCAGGTAATGGCCGGAGATACTCTCTTAAAAATCAACGATTACAATCCTAGGGGCCATAAAATGTATAATGCGGGCCAGAAGGCCTTTTTGAACTTTGAAGGCAGCCAGCTTCATACATTGTAATTAAGCCTGCGTTGCGACCGGCGTTTGAGGTCGCAGAGTGGGGAGAGCGCAACGAAGTGCGGTCGGGGGGAGAGACTTCTCCCCCCTTTTTTGTTATTAAGTATTTAATTGAACATCAATTTTCAATTCACTATAATATATGGATATTTTAGACTTATATTTGAAGGTGAAAAATGAAAGCAATTGAACTTGAAAAAGCCTACAATCCAAAAGACTTTGAAGACAGAATTTATGGTGAATGGGTAGAAAAAGGTTACTTTAAACCGGCCAGCGATTCAGACTCTCCTGTTCACGGACAGACAAAAAAACAGAACATCAAATATACAGTCGTCATTCCACCTCCAAACGTAACTGGTGTTCTTCACATGGGACACGGTCTTAACAATACACTTCAGGATGTTGTTGTACGCTACCACCGTATGAAGGGAGAAGACACTCTCTGGATTCCAGGAACAGACCATGCCGGTATTGCTACTCAGAACATTGTAGAACGCGCCCTTAAAAAAGAAGGCAAAAACCGCAACGACCTGGGACGGGAAGCATTTATCCAGCGCACATGGGATGTAACACACCAGCATCACGATATTATTGTAAAACAGCAGAAAAAACTTGGTAACTCTGTAGACTGGGGAAGAGAACGCTTTACTTATGATGAAGGACTTTCTAAGGCTGTTCGCCATGTATTTGTAACTCTTTACGAAAGAGGACTTATGTACAAAGGTCAGCGCCTTGTTAACTGGTGTCCCCGCTGTGGTACTGCTCTTGCAGATGATGAAGTAGACCACGAAGATACAAACGGTGCAATGTACCACCTTTACTACGAATACGCAGACGGTTCAGGAAAAATCGAGGTAGCTACAACTCGTCCCGAAACTTTCTTCGGTGATACAGCTGTTGCAGTAAATCCAAAAGATCCTCGTTATACATCTATCGTAGGTAAAAAACTTAAGCTTCCTCTTACTGGAAAAGAAATCGAAATTATTGCAGATGATTATGTAGATATGGAATTTGGAACAGGTATGGTAAAAATCACTCCTGCTCACGATCCAAACGACTGGGAAGTTGGTAAACGCCACAACCTGGAAGTAATCAACCTTCTTACTCCAGACGGAAAACTTAACGAAAATGTTCCTGCAAAATATCAGGGACTTAAACCTGAAGAAGCCCGCAAACTGGTTATTGAAGACCTTACTGAAGCAGGTCTCTTCAAGGGTGAAGAAAAAATGGTTCACTCTGTAGGTCATTGTTACCGCTGTAAGACAGTTGTTGAACCATATCTTTCATACCAGTGGTTCGTTAAGATGAAGCCAATGGCTGACAAAGCTCTCGAAGCCTGGAAAAAAGAAGAAATCGTTTTCTATCCGCGCAAATGGGAAAACACATACCGCAACTGGCTTGAAAACATCCGTGACTGGTGTGTAAGCCGCCAGATCTGGTGGGGTCACCGTATTCCTGCCTGGTACTGTGAATGTGGTGAAACAATTGTAAGCCGGGAAGATCCGAAATGCTGTCCAAAGTGTGGTGCAGCTGCTGACAAACTTAAGCAGGATCCTGATGTTCTTGATACATGGTTTTCTTCATGGCTGTGGCCTTTCTCAACTCTGGGATGGCCTTCAGAAACAGAAGATCTTAAAAAGTTCTATCCTACAACAGCTCTTGTAACTGCTTACGATATTATCTTTTTCTGGGTAAGCCGTATGATTATGGCTGGTCTTGAATTTACAGGACAGGTTCCATTCAAAGACATTTATATTCATGGTCTTGTACGGGACAAGCAGGGACGCAAAATGTCTAAGTCTCTCGGAAACGGTATTGACCCTCTGGAAATCATTGAACAGTACGGTGCAGATGCCCTTAAGTTTACACTTACTTATCTTGCCGCTCAGGGACAGGATATTCTTATTGACTCAGACAGCTTTAAGTTTGGTTCTAAATTCTGTAACAAAGTATGGAATGCTTCACGCTACATCCTCGGAAACCTTGAAGGCCGGAACCTTGTAGCAGTAAAAGATGAAGAACTTACTGAACTTGACCGCTGGATTTATACAGAACTTAACAGGGCAGCTAAAAATGCAGCAGAAGCTCTTGAAACATACCGTTACAACGATGCTGCAAGTGCTGTTTATGAATACTTCTGGAACAACTTCTGTGACTGGTATGTTGAAGCTACAAAACTTACATTCTGGCACGGAACAGATGAAGAAAAAGACAGACAGATTAGTGTTCTTCTTAATGTACTTGAAGAATCACTTCGTCTGCTCCATCCGTTTATTCCATTTGTTACAGAAGAAATTTATGCAAAACTTCCTCTGGCAGAAATCGTAAAGAACCGCAAGGCTGCAGGTGCACAGAAAGTTCTTTCTGACTGTGAATACCAGTCTATGCTGGTTTCTGCTCCATATCCTGAATACAGCGCAGACAGAGAAAATGCTCAGATTTCTGAACGTTTTGGTGCATTACAGGATCTTATCCGCAGCGTTCGTGGTCTCCGCAATGAATGTGGCGTAAACCCTGCAGATAAAATCAATCTGGCTGTTCTTATTGTTAAAGGCAGTGCAGCTGAAGTTTGCCGTGAAAAAGTAGATATGATTAAACTTCTTGCAGGTCTTTCTAACATTGAATTTGTTGAAGAAAAACCAGCCAAATCAATCGGTACTGTTGGTACTGGATTTGAAGCTTTCATCATTCTTGACGAAAACATCAACAAGGAACAGCTGGCACTTCACTTTAACAAGGATCTTGAAAAAGACCAGAAAGATGCAGCAAGAATCGAAGCTAAACTTGGCTCTAAATTTGCAGAACATGCTCCTGCTGAAGTTGTTCAGGCAGAAAGAGACAATCTGGCAGAAATCAAACGCCGTATTGAAAAAGTAACAGGCTATCTTGAAGCTTTGAAGTAATAAAAGGGACAGGTTTTCGGTTAATCCGGAACCTGTTTTTTTATAACATCAGGGCAAGTGCATTATAACTGATTTTATATTGAAAATGGTGCAAAGGAGTGAAACGGCTTGCGAAAACACTCGTT
>JAEDGQ010000066.1 GCA_016297415.1 Treponema sp. | reverse complement strand
CACGACTGGAAGCCATTTTTAGCAGGGAATATATTATAATGCGTTTGCCCTAATTCTCCTATTGACTTAGTAGGTAAATAGTGATAAAAATGAATTATTCTTAAACTAAGTACGGGGGAAAACTTATGTCAAAAATTTATACAGCTGTAGATCAGCTTATTGGTCATACTCCACTTCTTGAACTTTCGCACATAGAAGCTGAAGAAAAACTTGAAGCAAAAATCATTGCGAAACTTGAATATCTTAATCCTGCAGGCAGTGTTAAAGACAGAGTTGCAAAGGCAATTATTGATGATGCGGAAGCAAAAGGAATCCTGACAAAAAAATCAACAATTATTGAACCTACATCTGGAAACACAGGTATTGGACTTGCTGCAGTTGCAGCAGCCAGAGGATACAGACTTATTATTGTTATGCCAGACACAATGTCTGTAGAACGCCGCACATTGATGAAGGCTTATGGTGCAGAACTTGTACTTAGCGAAGGTGCAAAGGGCATGAAAGGTGCCATTGAAAAAGCTGAAGAAATTAAAGCAAATACTCCGGACAGTTTTATTGCCGGTCAGTTTGTAAATCCTGCAAACCCGAAGGCTCATTTAGACACAACTGGACCTGAAATCTGGGAAGACACAGACGGAAATGTTGATATTTTTGTTGCCGGAGTAGGTACTGGCGGAACTGTTACAGGTGTGGGAAGGTATCTTAAATCAAAGAATTCTAAAGTTAAAATCGTTGCTGTAGAACCAAAGTCATCGGCTGTGCTTTCTACAGGAGTTGCCGGACCTCACAAAATTCAGGGAATCGGTGCAGGCTTTGTACCTGAAGTTCTGGATACAAAAATCTATGACGAAGTAATTGCAGTTGAAAACGATGATGCTTTTGCCACAGGTAAACGCATTGGCCGCTCTGAAGGTGTTCTTGTTGGAATTTCTTCCGGGGCTGCTGCCTGGGCTGCAGTTCAGCTGGCAAAAAGACCTGAAAATAAAGGTAAAAACATTGTTGTATTGCTGCCAGATACAGGTGACCGTTACCTTTCAACAACACTTTTCCAGGACTAAGTTTTTTCCGGTTAGAAAAGTTCTTTTTCCGTATCTGAAAAAACTTATGGTGACTAGAATCATAATGATTTTTTCTAACAGCCCCTTTTGTTGCAAAAGGGGCTGTTTGTTTATAAAATTGTCATTCACAGAAACATTTTGTCTATGGCACAGATTTTTGACCTTTCAAAATTATTAGCAGAAACCTCCTCAATCAGCTTAAAAAAACAGGCTGAAATTGTTTTTAAGCTGAGTATTCCAGGTATGCTGGCTCAAATTTCTTCCATACTTATGCAGTATATTGATGCAGCAATGGTTGGCTCTCTGGGACCTTCTCAGTCTGCAGCCATTGGACTTGTGGCTTCTTCTACCTGGGTTATCGGAAGCCTGATTCATGCCTGCTGTATAGGTTTTACAGTTCAGGTTGCACATGCAGTTGGAGCCGGAGAAAAAAACAGGGTTAAACAAATCTTTGTAAACTCTCTTGCAGTTTGTATGGGCTTCAGCTGTTTTATGGCTCTTGCCGGAGCTTTGTTAAGCAGGTCCCTTCCACTATGGCTTGGTGCCGGCCATGAAATTTATAAAGACGCTTTCTGGTATTTTTTGATTTTTTCTTTAAGTTCTCCCTTGTTTGAAATTGTATATCTTATGAGCGGAATGCTTCAGTGCAGCGGAAACATGAAATTTCCCGGAATCTTAAACGGTGCCATGTGTTTTTTTGATATGGGCTTTAACTGGCTTTTTATTTTTGGTTTGAACATGGGTGTAAAAGGTGCGGCACTGGGAAGCTGCGCTGCGGCTTTTTTGACAGCTTTGATTATGGCTTTTTACACGCTTTTTAAGTCTGAATATTTTTGCCTTAAAGGATACAAAGATTTTTCTCTGGATGGGGATTGCATCAAAAAAGCAGTAAAAATGGCAGTTCCGGTGGGGCTGGAAAGTTCTGCATTCAGCGGTGCTCTTGTTGTGGTAACAAGAATTATTTCGCCCTTGGGAGCTGTAAGTCTTGCTGCAAATTCCTTTGCAACCACAGCAGAAAGTCTGTGTTATATGCCTGGTTACGGGATTCAGGAAGCAGCTACAACTCTGGTAGGGCAGAGCTGTGGTGCTAAAAGACCGGATTTAAAGAGATCTTTCAGCTGGATTACAATTATCTACGGCATGACAATTATGGCTCTTATTGGTGTGGTTATGTATTTTGCCTGTCCTCTTGTCTTTAAATTTATTACTCCGGATCTGGAGATTCAGGCTCTCTCAGTCAAAGTTTTGAGAATTGAACTTTTTGCAGAGCCGCTTTTTGGTGCCAGCATTGTGGCAGCGGGGGCTTTAAGAGGAAGAGGTGATACTCTGATTCCAAGTGCCTTAAATCTGTTCAGTCTGTGGATTGTAAGATTAAGCTTGAGCCTGATTCTGGTTAAGCCTTTTGGTCTTGCGGGAATCTGGATTGCCATGGCTGCAGAACTCTGTTTCCGCGGTCTGGTGCTTTTGATTAGAGTTGCCGTTACAAATAAGTACGATTAGGGACTCCCGGCATAAGTCCATGATTAGAGGTTGTATAAACTCAAAAAAGCTAGAAACCTTCAGGCTTTATGTGTTCAACGGCTTTCTGGTGAATGAAGTAAACAAGGGCCGTACAGAATGTGCCCAAAACAGCCCCGGAAATTACATCTGTAAAAAAGTGATTTCCACTGAAAACTCTGAGAACTGCTGTTGCAGAGGCAAAAAGCAGAATTAATGATGTACCGAAGATTTTTGTCTTTTTTTCAGTATTTCTTGTTAAAATCCAGCTGATAAAAAAACCGGCAGCAATAAATGCCAGGGTACTGTGTCCGCTTGGCCATGAACGGAAAAAGTCTTTTGTTTCAATTCCAGTCAGAACAGACTCTGGAAAATAAAGGTATGGTCTGGCTCTGCCCACAGCTACTTTTAATAACTTGTAGAGTCCTGTAGTAACCATGACTGACTGGAGGTAAACAACAAAATCATAAACCAGGAATTTTAATTCTTCTTTCTGTGTCTGAAAGTTTTTCAATGCTCTTGGAACTGTATAAGCTCCAGGCAAAACAAAAACAAACAGCACAAGTACAGTATGAGCCAGAATAAGAGTTATGTTTGCAATTTTATCCAGTATTTTACTGTAGGGATGAGCCATTACTGCATCAAGATGATTTACTTCTGAAATATTAAATTCAATTATTTCTGTATTTTTCAGGATTTTATCTTCTGAAAAATGACCGAGAAGGGAAGCAGCGGAAATAAGAATAAAAGCTGCAGCAAATCCCAGTCCAAGTTTTATAAAAGTTTTTTGATTAAATGAAACGGACTTCATATAAACTCCTTAACGGTGTTTTGCAATTTCTTCCTGACAAAGGCTGTCGCACACCTCGTTGTATTCAACTCCGGCGTGGCCTTTTACCCATTTCCATTCAACATTCATGGACGAATTAAGTGCATCAAGAGCCATCCATAGTTCCTGATTTTTTACAGGCTTTTTGTCGGCAGTTTTCCAGCCTTTCTTTTTCCAGCTGAAAATCCACTGTGTAATTCCGTTTTTTACATACTGTGAGTCAATGTTTACTTCAACAGGAATGCCATGAAAGCGGGCAGTATTTTTAATGGCACTTAAAGCAGAAATAGCAGCCATAAGTTCCATTTTGTTGTTAGTTGTAAGTTTTTCTCCGCCACTTAGCTGGCGGGCCTGTCCTTCAGCAATAATTACGCAGGCCCATCCCCCGGGACCAGGGTTACCGGAGCAGCCTCCATCAGTATAAACAATGATTTTATCCATATAATTATTATATAAAAAAAATCAGCTATAACAAAGTAAAAAAAAGCCCGGTCTCCCCGGCGAAAACAAAGCTTAGCCCGGATTGGAGCTGCGGCGGAGCCGTCCCCTGAGGAGCAGGGGATGGAGGCGCTTTGACGCCGGAACAGCGGAAAGCCGGATTTTTAATGTTTTTTATTGCCGTTTAGTCTTATTTTTTGTATTTTTAAAGAGGGTAGCTTAATACCTCATATAGAAATAATTTTGTTTTAAAAAAAAGGAGAAATAAATGGCTAAACAGTTGATTTTTAATGAAGAAGCCCGCAAAAAGATGCTTTCTGGTGTTGAACAGATTGCTCAGGCTGTAAAAGTAACACTTGGTCCTTGCGGCCGTCTTGTTATGCTGGACAAAAAATTCGGTGCACCAACTATTACTAAAGATGGTGTTTCTGTTGCTAAAGAAGTTGAACTTAAAGATCCATATGAAAATATGGGTGCTCAGCTTGTAAAGGAAGTTGCTTCTAAGACTAACGATGTTGCAGGTGACGGTACTACTACTGCTACTGTTCTTGCTTATGCTATTGTTCGCGAAGGTCTTAAGGCTGTTTCTGCAGGTATGACTCCAATCGAAATCAAGCGTGGTATTGATAAGGCTGTGGCTGTTGCTGTAGAAGCTATTAAGGCTAACAGTCGTGCTGTAAAGGGCAGCGATGATATTACTCATGTTGCTACAATTTCTGCTAACAACGATCCTGAAATCGGTAAAATTCTTGCTGATGCAATCGAAAAGGTTGGCAAAGACGGTGTAATCACTGTTGAAGAATCTAAGAACATGGATACAACTGTAACTACTGTAGAAGGTATGCAGTTTGACCGTGGTTACATTTCTTCTTACTTTGTAACTGACCGTGAAAGAATGGAAGTTAACTACTCTGACGCTTTTGTTCTTATTCACGACAAAAAAATCTCAACTATGAAAGACCTGCTTCCACTTCTGGAAAAGGTTGCTCAGACTGGTAAGCCTCTCCTCATTATCTGTGAAGATATGGACGGTGAAGCTCTTGCTACTCTTGTTCTTAATGCTATCCGCGGTACTATTAAATGTACTGCTGTTAAGGCTCCTGGTTTTGGTGACCGCCGCAAGGAAATGCTTCAGGACATTGCTATTCTTACTGGCGGACAGGTTATTTCTGAAGAACTTGGTCTTAAACTTGAAACTGCAGACCTCAGCATGCTTGGTCAGGTTAAATCTGTAAAAATCGATAAAGACAATACTGTACTTGTTGACGGTGCTGGTCAGAAAGAAGCAATTGCTGCCCGTGTTGCTGAAATTAAGGCTCAGGTTGAAAAATCAACTTCTGAATATGACCGTGAAAAGCTTAAGGAACGGCTTGCTAAGCTTTCTGGCGGTGTAGCTGTAATCAACATTGGTGCTATTACTGAAACTGAAATGAAAGAAAAGAAGTTCCGTGTAGAAGATACTCTTGCTGCTACACGTGCTGCTCTCGAAGAAGGTATCGTTCCAGGTGGTGGAATTGCCCTTATTGAAGCTTCTAAGGCTCTTACAGACGAAGCTGCTGCTTCTCTTACTGAAGATGAAAAAGTTGGCTTCCGCATTGTTCGCCGTGCTCTTGAAGAACCAATCCGTCAGATTGCTGACAATGCCGGTGTTGACGGTGCCGTTATTGCTGACAAAGCTAAGAATGAAAAGAAGGGTGTTGGTTACAACGCTTACACAGGTGAATGGGTAGACATGATGAAGGCCGGTGTTATTGACCCTGCAAAGGTTACACGCTCAGCCCTCATGAATGCTGCATCTGTAGCAGGAATGCTCCTGACAACAGAATGTGCAATTACAGACATCCCAGAACCACCAGCTCCAATGCCAGCCGGCGGAGCTCCAGGAATGGGAATGGATTATTAATTCAGTAAAGCGAGTTTTCGTCAGAAAACTCGTGGACTTCGCCAAAGGCGAATGTCCGGAATGGATTATTAATTCAGAAAAGCGAGTTTTCGTCAGAAAACTCGTGGACTTCGCCAAAGGCGAATGTCTGGAATGGATTATTAATTCAGAAAAGGGGCTGTCCAAAAAGTTCAACTTGCGGTGGTTGAGCTTGTCGAAACCACCATATTTAGTGCAATGGTCATTTCGACAGGCTCAGGAACCACCTGTCGAAGGACTCAATGACCGCTACAGTCATTACTTATTGGTCATCCCCGGATTTTTTGTCTGTTAAATTTATTTACAGAAAGAAAGGCACTGGAGTAAAAATCAAGGCCACTGAAAAAGTCTGTTAAAGACTGAATTAACAAACACCATTTGAATAGAGTAAAATTTATTCAGGTGGTGTTTTTTTATTTTGCTCCCCGGGCAATTCTAAAGCCAAAAAGCAGGTAAGAGTAGCACATGGCATTTCTGCTTGGATAATGATGCCCCTGGAATTTTATCTGGCACAGCTTCTTGTCTGATGAACTGCTTCCACCTTTGTAAACCCGGTAAATTGAGTCTTTTTTGTATTTATCCCAGACCCATTCCCACACATTGCCACTCATATCATATAAGCCCCATTTGTTGGGAGCTTTTGTGGCCACAGACTGTGGAGTAAAATCTGAATTTTTTCTGTACCAGGCAGAGTCCTTCAGATTTTCTCCGGCATATTTTGAATCTGTTCCTGCTGCAGCTGCGTATTCCCATTCTTCTTCTGTTGGAAGTCTGAATCCGTCAGCTTCTGTATTCCAGTCAACTTGTGCCATTTCCGGAAGGCTTGTGGCGCCGTGCGGTTCATATCCCCATTCATCTGGATCTGTCACACCGTTTACTGAATAGGCAGGAGTTTTGTTTAAGAGCAGACTAAGTTTGTTGCAGAAAACTATGGCGTCGTACCAGTTGATTCCGTCAACAGGAGGATTTTCTCCATTTCCAAAATTGCTGGGATTATCTTCCATAACAGCCTGGTAGAGAGCCTGTGTTACTTCTGTCTGGCCAATGCTGTAGTTTTTTCCAGGGACAGTTATCATGGTAAAAGAATTTTCTTCATTAAGAGTATAGGTTTGAAGGACAGGAGAGTCTTTTTTCTGACCGTAAATGCTGGTTATGGTATAAAAGAAAACCATAAGTTTTAGAAATTGTCTGTATAAAGATTTTTTTTCCACGAAATGAATTGTAACAGATTTTTTTCAGGACAGTCCACTTTTCATTATTTAAAACTTGTTTAATAATTTAAGTTAATGAAATTCAGACGGATTCTTATAATTGTTTTAAGCCTCTTTCTCCTTCTTGATGCCGCCCTTATTCTTGATGAGCAGTTTGATTTATTTAATGGAACTCTTATTACAGGACTTGAGTTTTTTAAGGCTTCCACAAAAGAAAAAATTACTGGTTCTGCAGGTGTTGTTTCTGACCATCTTCCAAATCATCTCAATCAGGCAGCTTCTCAAAAAAAAGTTTTGCCGGAAGAACCTGAACAGTTGAACATTCTCCGTAAATGTTATTCCGATGTTTTATTTGAAACTGTTTATGTGAAAGAAAAAAAGGACTGGCTTGTAAATATTACAGCTCCCGTTGTACCAGGAAAACCGGCTAGAAAACGGGCATCTTTTTACTGGGCAGAAGGTCGTCTTTTACCTGAAGAGGAACTGGAAAACAGGGATAAATACTGGCCTTTGATTTACAAATACCAGAAAATGAAAGATCCTGCATTAATGACGGCTGAAGAAATTGAACGGATAAAAGTTTTTTCTTCTGCCGAAAACCGCAAAAACGGCGGCGGTACTCCAATGTTCTTTTTCGATTTTTTATATGCTGCAAAATCACAGGTAATAATCGAGGATCATATTGTCCGTACAACTTTTCTTGGTCATAAAACAAAAGTTCACGAAAGAATTCTTGGTCCTTTAAAAAAAGTTGAATCGGATATTTATAAAGAAGCTGAAAAAGATTCTGAAATTAAAACTTTTATTCAGAGTCTTAAATCCACAGATGCATACAACTGGCGTGTTATTGAGGGAACAGGCCGTAAATCTTTTCATACCTACGGAATTGCAGTTGATGTTCTTCCAACGCGATTGAATGGTAAAGCTATTTTCTGGAGCTGGACAAAAGATAAAGATCCGGAAAACTGGATGCTGACTCCTGTAAACAAGCGTTGGAATCCACCTCAGAAAGTCATTGATATTTTTGAAAGTGAAGGCTTTATCTGGGGCGGAAACTGGGTAATATTCGACAATATGCATTTTGAATATCACCCGGAACTTATTGCTTTTAAAAATTGATAATTTCGTTGTAACATTCGATGGCGTAAGCGTCAGTCATTCCCGAAATATATTCAATTACACATTTCTGGTAGCTTTCGTAATCACTTACATCAAACACAACTGGTGTATCGTATTTCATTGTTTTTTTACGGTCCGGATATTCGTCTGGAATGTAATTTGAATAGCGGATAAGCCAGTCTTCAAAAGTTGAACAGAGATTTTTGTAATATCTCATGCTTGATGGAATTCTTCCGTTTTTTGCAAAAGTCTGAGTTCTCATAAGAACTCCAAAAATTGTGCCGAGAACATTTTCAGCGTACTTTTTGAATTCTACAAGACGCCAGTGGCTGTAGATTTTTTCATAGCTGAATTTTTTAAGTTCAGTAATGAATCTGAAGTATGGATCCGAGAAACAGAGACCGGCTTCAGGACTGGACTGCTGGCAAAGATCAACAATCATATCATTAATCAAAACTGTTGTATTTACTGCTTTGCCGCTTGAGTGACTTATGGTTTCACCGGTTTTAGTCATTCCAAGAGTGCTTCCTACGATTTCTCTAAGCTGACGGTAACAGCCCATATCGAGCATATGATAGCGGCGTGCATCCTGAAGGTCTCTTCCCAGAAAAGCTATTTTATCACTGAGTTTTACAACACATCCTTCCCAGGTAAAAGGCTGAACAACTCCAGGACGCTTAATGTCGTAAAGATTCATAACTTCGTTACGCGGCTTAACTCCCTGCTGATCTATTTCTCCGCAATGACAGATAAGACCATCTCGAACTGCGTAAGTCAGGTTCAGGGGTTTTTCTGTTCCATTTGGATCGCTTAAAGTTTCTATGTAATCAGCAAAAAAAAGTGAATTCCGTTCATGCCAGAATTTTTTAGGAGCATTAACTCCAGGACGCTGGGCCATAAGGCTGTTTAAGATGTCTTCTCCAGTGTGACCGAAAGGAGCGTGACCAATATCATGGCCTATGGCAATTGCCTGAGTAAGTTCCTGATTTAAGCCAAGATACTTTGCAATTGTTCCGGCTACAGAGGCAACATGAAGAACATGTTCCATTCTGGTGCATACATGATCATTGTGAGGTGAATAAAAAACCTGGGTTTTATGTTTAAGACGGCTGTAAGCCTGACTGTGAAGAAGTCTGGTGTAATCTCTGTCAAAATCCGAGCGTATGGAATTTCCGCGGCTGTAAATTGGAATTTCCCGGCGGACAGCATCCTGCCATTTGTGATTAAGTTCGTCAGTTCGTACTGTAGCAAAAGAATCTTTCATATAAGACAGTATAGCACATATAGGAGGGACATATACTGTCTCAGGTGAGAAAAATATTTCCTTTACATTAATTGAAAAGAAACTTTATTTTTCCTTTTCCAGATTCTTCAGGTAAATAATCATAAAAGGCAGAGCTATAAGGGCCGAAATCAAATCGCTGACTGCAGGTGTAAGCTGGATTCCTAAAATGCCGTTGGAAAAGAAGTATGTTGTTATAAGAGGCAGCAGAAGAATTACGGGTACAAATACGATTCCCTGACGCATAGATGAAAGAACTGTTGCCTTGATTTTGACGCCGGCTACCTGAAGAAGCATATTTGTTCCAAATATTATTGAATGGAATGGAAGAACACAGCAGCTGAATCTCAGGGCAAGTGTGGCAACTGCAATTACAGCAGGATCATCCCGGAAAGATTTTGTAAGCTGTGGAGCAAAAATGAATACCACAATAGCAAAAATTGTCATCAAAATTGTATTTAATTTGACCATAAAACTTACAGCCTGGCGTACTCTGTCATATTTTTTTGCACCCAGATTCATGCCGCATACAGGCTGAAATCCCTGACCCACTCCAATTGCAACACTCATCAAAAGCATACAAATTCTGTTTGTAATGGCCATGCCTGCAACAGCTGCGTCTGCTGTCTGTTTAGTTGTCATTGCTGTTCCTGCAATTGCAAATCCAGTTAAAAGGGCACCATATCTGGCAGCTCCAAGATTCATAAAAATTGAGCTGACGCTGGACATTCCCTGACGGAACAGACTTGGAAGACCTGTTGTTATTATGTCCGTATAAATTGAAAGCCTGCGTCCTGTGTTTTTGAAGGAGAATTCAACGGCTGATCTTTTAAAAACAAACATCCAGGACAGGATACAAAAACTGGTGAACTGACTTACAAGAGTTGCAATAGCTGCTCCCGAAATGCCAAGTTTAAAAACAAAGATAAAAAGCGGATCCAGAAACATGTTAAGAATACCACCTGTAACCATACCAACCATGGCAAAAGCAGCTTTTCCCTGAAAACGAAGCTGGTTGTTCATTACAAAAGATGTCATCATAAAAGGGCAGGCAAAAAGAATGTACCGACCGTAATCCTGGGCATATGGAAGAATTGTTTCTGTAGCTCCAAGAGAGCGGATAAGAGGTTCATTAAAGATTGTTCCAAGTATCAGAAGCAGAGTGCCAAGACTGAAGGCGAATACAAGAGCTGTTGAACAGTATACACTGGCTTTTTTCAGATCCCCGTGTCCAAGAGCCCGGCTTGTAATTGAACCAGAGCCCATACCAATCATAAAACCACCGGCCTGAATCATAGTCATAAGTGAAAAAATAACGCCCACTGCCCCGGAAGCTTCTGTACCAATCTGGCTTACAAAGAAGGTATCTGCAGTATTGTAAATTGCAGTAACCATCATTGTAATTATTGTAGGAACTGCAAGTTTTATGATTAATCTGCCTACAGGTTTTGTTGTCATCTCTGTAACTGTGTCTGCATTAGTTTTTTCCATGTTTTTTATTTTAGTTTTTTGTCATTTTTTTTTCAAATTGATTACCATAATAACTTTAAGTTATGAACTTTCTGCAAAAGAGAATAAATCGTTTTTTATTATTAGGACAAATGTGGAGTTTTAAATTTTTGTTCTTTGGGTGGCTTTTTGCTTCGCAAAA
>JAEDGQ010000158.1 GCA_016297415.1 Treponema sp. | reverse complement strand
ATGATCTTTCCTGCTTTTTTTTCTTGACAGGAGACACAACATATAAGGGATAGTAATGGCGCCGTAAGGCGTTGCGAAGCAACGTAGCGCTTTTGCGCGGAGCCATGGATAGCCCGACCCCGGCTTGCCGGGGAAAGGGTCGTATATTTTTTTTTGACATTTTTCTGGACTTCGTCATTTTTCAAAAAGTTTACGCTTTATCTTATTGTATATCTTTAAAAACACTGTAATAATTTATTAAAATTAAAAAAATGGCTCTGGAGTTTTTGTAATGAAAAAAATCACCCTAGAAGAATTCGGCGGCGTTGCTGACGGTAAATTTAATAACACTCTTGCTTTTGCCCTTGCTTTTGCTGAACTTGCCCGTAATGGTGGCGGTCAGCTTTCTGTTTCAAAAGGTGTTTGGGCTACTGGTCCTATCGATATTCCTTCTGACACTACTGTTGTTCTCGAAGAAGGTTCTGAACTTTCCTTTATTCCAGACCCAAATCTGTATCCACCTGCATTTACTCGCTGGGAAGGTGTTGAATGCTATGCTATGCATCCTCTCGTTTATGCTTCTCATGCTAAAAATGTAACTATCACTGGTAAAGGTACTATTAACGGTAACGGTCAGCCCTGGTGGGAACTTAAAAAAGCTAAAAAAGAACGTGGTCAGAGTGTACCAGAAGAAACTTACGAAAAAAATCTTGCTGCCATGAACCCTGGTTACGAAAATCAGCCTGGCGGCGGCGGTGGTCGCGAAACTCAGTTCCTCCGTCCAAGTCTTGTTGAATTTTCTTTCTGCGAAAACGTTACTGTTGAAGGCGTAACTATTAAGGATTCTCCTTTCTGGACTGTTCACCCTCTCTATGTTAAGGGTCTTACTCTCAAGAACCTCCACATCGAAAACCCATACACTGCACCAAACACAGACGGTATTGATGTTGACTCATGTGAAGATGTAAAAATCATTGACTGTTTCGTTTCTGTTGGTGATGACGGTATCTGTATTAAGTCAGGTTCTGGTCCTGACGGAATCCGCTGCAACAAACCAACTGTAAATGTTGAAATCAAAGGCTGTACTGTACGCAATGCTCATGGTGGTATCGTTATCGGTTCTGAAACTGCTGCCGGTATGAGTGGTATCCACGCTGCTGACTGTGATCTTTCTGGTACTGACCGTGGTATCCGCATTAAGAGCCGCCGTGGTCGTGGTGGTGACATTAACGATATCGAACTTAAAAATCTTGTAATGAACGACACTCTCTGTCCGATTGCAATGAACATGTACTACAAGTGTGGTATTACTGACAAACAGTCTCCACTTTTCAGCCTCGAAAAACAGCCTGTTACAAGCGAAACTCCACGCATTCACAATGTTAAAATCATGGGATGTAAGGGAACTGGATGTAAAGCTTCTGCCGGATTTATCGTAGGTCTTCCAGAAATGCCAATTGACAATCTTGAAATCCGGGACTGCTACTTTACAACTGACGAAAATTCAGACCGCTCTCCTCAGGAATCTGATATGTTCTACGGTCTGCCAGAAGTTAGCGTTAAGTCCTTCCGTGTTCGTAATGCACCAGGCGCTAAGTTTGAAAATGTAAAAATCGAAGGGCCAGAAGAAACTTTCATTTACGAATAGTTTCATAAACCTTTGGGCGTCACAATAAAAAAGGGGCTGTCCAATAAGTAATGACTGTAGCGGTCATTGAGCCTGTCGAAATGACCATTGCACTAAATATGGTGGTTTCGACAAGCTCAACCACCGCAAGTTGAACTTTCTGGACATCCCCTTTTTTATTGCCGGGTGTTCCGCACTTCCGCTGCCGCTCCATCGTCCTCGCTTCGCTGCGGTCGACGGCTGCGCCGGTGCTCCATACCCTGACGCAGTCGGGGCCGTGTGCAAATTGCACACGGTAAAAAAATAGCTCCAGACTTATGAGACCTGAAAAAAAGCCAGATTTTTGAGAAAAAATCTCATAAATCTGGCTTTTGCTCTTTTAAGGAGCAAATTATTTTTCATCAAGAGTTGTTGCTTATGCTCATCACATTTTAAGGTTACACTGAAAGTCTTGGACTGTGGAATTGAACTGCATTGAAGTTCTTCACCTCTTTATTATAAGGAACAAAATCCCTTACGAATTAGTGAAATCATGCACTTCCAAAAAATCATATCGTATTGAATCACGTAAAAATCTAACCCAAAGAGATTCGGTTAATCATGTAAAA
>JAEDGQ010000005.1 GCA_016297415.1 Treponema sp. | reverse complement strand
TGTTTCACGAGAAACATTTTTTCAATACTTTTTTATCAAATGATTAATAAATTATGTTTCTCGAGAAACATTTTCAGAATATTTGTTTTGCTATTGGTTAAAATGTTTCATGAGAAACTTTTTTGTAAAAGAAGCGTAATTAAAACAGATTATGTACAGAAAGTGATATTACAGCGAATAATCAGGAATGTTTCACGTGAAACACTATATTTAAACTGACATCTGTTAGTTAGTTTAAAGCCCTTTTAAATGACGAATGTTCGTCATTTAAAACTTGTTGAAATTATTGTTTTTCCTCAGATATATATCTGAATTATTTGGAATTCAAAGTAAATTCAGGGAATTCAACTCTGAATTCCGTATGAATTCCCGGAATTTTACAGACAAATGGTCGTTTGTTGTTTGAAGAATTTTTGAAGGAAAATATATAGAAATTAGTCGTGAAACAGAGAAAATATTAATATCTTAAGGCTGTAAATATCAGATACAGAATTTTCTATGAGCAAAAAAAAGGGGATGTCCAAAAAGTTCAACTTGTGGTGGTTGAGCTTGTCGAAATGACTGCTACACTAAATATGGTGGCTTCGATAAACTCAACCACCGTAATGCTAACTTATTGGTCATCCCCATCTTAAGGTTTTCTTTTATGAATCAGATAAGATTTAATCTGTATACTTTAGATCCCCGGTCTGGATTCCATATTTTGATTCTGGATTCCGGGATAGAATCTATTGTATCCTTCTTGAAACCAAGACTTTCAAACCAGTCTGCTGTTTGTGTTGTTAAAATAAAAACGCTTTCAAGATTAATTGTTTTTGCCTTTGAAATAAGGTATTCAATCATCTTTGGACCTATTCCAATGTGGGCGCAGGTTTCATCTACGGCAACTCCTGCAATTTCTGCCTGTTTGCGGTCATAAATATGAAGTGCAGCACAGGCACGTACGGCACCATCAATTTCGTAAATAATATAATCGTTGTATGTGTTTTCCAGCTGTTCTTTGCTTCGTGGAAGAAGAATTCCCTGTTCAATGAATGGACGCATAAGAGAAATTACCGGAGAAATATCTTCGCGGCGCATTGCACGAATCTTTCCGTAGTTTGTGGAATAAATCATGGTTCCTGAACCAAGGTCGCTGAAAATTTCGCATGGGAGAGTTCCGTCTGCAAAACCGTCAACAATATGGGCTCTGGAAACACCACCGGTACAAGCTTCTTTTGAAAGTTTAAGAATTGAAATAATATTCTTTTTAAGATCTTTGTTTTCACTTGCAGAACTGTTTTCAATTTCTTTTTCATTTAATCTGATGAAAGAATCCAGTTCTTCAATATTCATTGCAGGAACATGACCTTCCGGAGAAAGACCCAGATCTGAAGGAAGTTCAAAAAATCTGGAAGAAAGTTCTGCACCTGGAACGAGGAAAAAAAGTTTATCTGCTTTCATATGCAGGGCAATTTGTGTTGCAAGCTGCATTGACGAAATATTATAAGGCTTGCCGTTAAGACTCCATCCGATGCAAGGGAAAATTGGAATGAATCCGTCCTGCAAAACTGTGTTCAGGGATTCGTCATCAATCTTGTCAATTTCGCCGGCTGTGTTGTAGTCAACTCCGGAAATTACACCTTTACCTCTTGCACGAACCCAGTTACCGATTACGGCAGTTAAGTGTTCTCCTGCTAGATTTGTCATAACCTGATTGGCTACTTCGAAAGCTGCACTTTTTATGAGGCCCATAGCTTCAGGTGGAGTAATGCGGATTCCGTTAACAGTGTTCCATTCAACATTATTGTCTTCAAGAATTTTATCAATTCTCTTATGGGCACCCGGAACAACAAGCACCTTAAGGCCTGCTTCTTTTATAAGACTGATGTCATGAATGTGACTTGAAAAATAAGGTGAGTCGATGATTCTGTCATCAATGTAAATTACAACTGCTGCATTTTTAAACTTGCGGATGTAACGGATTACATCACGTATTCTTTCTGCCTTTATTTGAATCGAAGTTTCTTTTGATGACATTTTTATTTCTCCTGTTTCATATTCTGTTTAGAGTAAACACAGCCGCAGTAATCCTGCCGCCATAATCCGTACTGGGTGCTTAAGAGGGTGCTTTGTAAAAAGCCGCCGTTTTTCTTAAAGTCGGAATAAAGATACTTTGTTTTATGTGCGACATTTAATGTCCCGCTGTTTTCAAGGTACTTTCCGATTTGATTTATTTTCTGACTGTCTTTATGAGGACTGATTGTCAGGGTTGTTGTAAACCATTCAAAGTTATTTTCTACGGCATACTTCCATGAATGTTCCATACGCATTTTGTAGCATCTGAAGCATCGTTCACCTTTTTCTGGTTCAGTCTGAAGTTCCGGTTCATTTTTAACATTTGTGGCTTCAAAGAATTCTTCAGGATTGTAGTCGTCGATAATAAGCTTAACCTTATTTTTTACCGCATCAGGAAACCGGGTGAGAAACTTTTTTAATTCTTCAAGACGACGCCAGTATTCCTGCTCAGGATGAATGTTTGGATTGTAGTAATAAATTGTAATGTCAAATATTGAAGCAAGATACTGGATTACATAGCTGCTGCAGGGACCACAGCAGGCGTGAAGCAGAAGAGTGGGTTTCTGTTCATTTTCCTTTTTGCCGAATTGAGAAATAATTTTATCAAGTTCTTTCTGGTAGTTGATTTTGTCCATTTAAAATCTGTCTTTACTTTTTTATTATCGAATGTCGGCAGGGCAAGTGTTAGAGTTTTTGAAGGGAAAAAAAAGGGCCGTGGAAAAACTTTCCATCGACCCGTGGTTGATACCTGATTCTAAAAAGCCGCGGTTTATGGTTTGGCATGACTCACGAATCTAAATGTACAACATAAAAAATTGTATAACAACTTGTTATAAATATTAAGTATAACTTGTTGGTGATTTTATTTTGCTTTAGACAATCCTTTTGCATATTTTCTTGTTTCCGGATTATCAGACTGTCTGTAGAATGTAGCAACATTTCCGATGATGCGTACAAGAATTGAATCTGTCTGAGAGGCAATAGAACTGCTTAATTCTTTTTTTTCATCTTTATATTCATTGAACTTTACTTTAATAAGTTCGTGATCTTTGAGAACAGTAGTAATCTGTTTAATCTGTTCATCTGTAAGTCCAGCACCACCAATGAGTACAAGTGGTGATAAAGGCTGTGCTTCTTTTTCGAGATATTTTCTCTGTTTACTTGTTAATTCAATCATGGCTGAATAATATCTGTAAAAAAAATAAATATCAATTGAATTAATGAACAACCAACAAGTTGGGTATTTGTAGAAGAATTAACCATATTGTAAAAGTGTAAAATTTGAAGTTTCCATTATAAATTTTTTAACATGAGTACAAATCAGAACCTGGGTCACAGAATTGGACAGAATGTAAGAATGCTTCGTAAAGAAAAGAAAATGACTCAGGAGCAGCTGTCAGAAAAAAGTAACCTTGCCATTAATACTGTCAGAAATATTGAAAAAGGGCGCTGGCCTTCTGAACACAGTATGTCAGCAATAGCAGATGCTCTTGGAGTAGAAGCAAAAATTTTATTAGGCGCTGTTAATGATGAAGTTTATTTAAGGGAAGAAGTAAAAACACAACTGAAAACCGCTGTAGAAAAAATTTTAGAAAATCCTTCATACACTCTAGGTCATGTAGAGTACAGAAGAAAAGAATGACCTCTAGGGCAAACGCATTATAATATATTCCCTGCTAAAAATGGCTTCCAGTCGTGAAAACGTCTTGTCGAAACCGCATGCTAGCATGCTACACGCGTTTTGTGCTTGTAACTATATACGTTTGCCGCTCTCGCGGCAGCACAAAACGAGTGTTTTCGCAAGCCGTTTCACTCCTTTGCGCCATTTTTTCAATTCAAAATCTGTTATAATGCGTTTGCCCTGGAATGACCTCCTGCTTTAATAGACAGTTGGGTTTTAATTCGATATACTTTTTTCTATTGTTTCTATATAGAGGAAGAGTATGCCAAAAATTGAAGTAAACGAAAAACTGTTTTTTAATCTTCTTGGAAAAAAATACGATTATGACACTCTGGAAAAAAAGCTTACTTGTGGAAAAGCTGAACTTGATGAAAAACCAGATATGTCTCAGAGCGAAGACGAACGCGTTATCAAAATTGAATTAAACGATACAAACCGTCCTGACCTCTGGTCTACAGGCGGTGTAACACGCTGTCTGCGTAATCACGAAGGAGCTAAGCGCTCTGACTATTCTAAATTCATGTCTAAACCAGGCGCAGTTAAAGACTGTGGTGACAGAATTGTTTATGTTGATGAAAGCGTAAAAGAAGTTCGTCCATACATGGTAAGCTTTGTAATTTCTGGAAAAGCAATTGATGATCCAATGCTTAAAGACATTATCCAGACTCAGGAAAAGCTTTGCTGGAACTTTGGCCGCAAGCGAAAATCTGTTTCTATGGGTGTTTACCGCGTAAGCCAGATAAAGTGGCCTGTTCACTACACAGGTGTTGATCCTGATAAAACTTCTTTTGTTCCGCTTCAGTGTGAAGAAAAAATGACTTGTCGTCAGATTCTTACTGATCATCCAAAGGGAAAAGAATACGGCTGGATTCTTAAAGATGCAAAAGTATTCCCACTTCTTAAAGATGACAAAGGCGAAGTAATGTCTATGGCTCCAATCATCAACTCAGCAACACTTGGTGCTGTTCAGGTTGGTGATAAAGACCTTATGGTTGAACTTACAGGTGACAATATTGAAAACCTTATGCTTTCTGCAAACATTGTAGCATGTGACTTTGCAGATGCCGGTTACGAAATTCTTCCTGTAAAAGTTATTCATCCTTATGATACAGGCTGCGGAAAAGAAATTGTTGTTCCTTTCTACTTCCAGCAGAAAACAAAGGCTACTCTTGCTGCAATCAACAAGAAGCTTGGCTGTGACCTTACAAAAGCTGAAGTTCTTGATGCTTTAAGCCGCATGGATAATAACGTTACAGCAAAAGATTTTGATGCAACAGAAAAAACTGAAAAATATCTTAAGGCTAACAAAAAGGATGTTGAGTTCACTCTTGAACCTGCTCCATATCGTAACGACTTCCTCCACGAAGTTGATATTATCGAAGATGTAATGATTGGTGTTGGTCTTGATAACTTTAAGCCTGTTCGTCCTAGTGACTTTACAGTTGGTCAGCTTAGCCCTGTTACACTTTTTAGCCGCAAGGCAAAAGAAATCATGGTTGGTCTTGGTTACCAGGAAATGATTTTTAACTACCTTGGTTCTAAACGTGATTACATTGACCGCATGTGCGTAAGCGATGAAAACGTAATTGAAATCAGTAACCCAATGAGTGAAAACTATCAGTTTGTTCGTCCTTCAATTATTTCTTCTCTGCTTCGTGCAGAAAGCCAGGCTGGACAGGCTGTATTCCCACACAAGATTTTTGAAATCGGTAAGGTTGCTTTCCTTGATCCAAGTGAAAACACAGGCACAAAAACAATCCAGTCTTTAGGATTTATGACTGCATGTAATAATGCAAACTTCAATGACCTTGCTTCTGAAGTAAGTTCACTGCTTTATCTTCTTGATCACAAATATGATGTTAAAGAAGTTGAAGACCCGCGCTTTATTCCAGGACGCCAGGCTGCAATTATGCTGAATGGAAAACAGATTGGTGTATTTGGTGAAGTTCATCCACAGGTTCTTGAAAACTGGAATATTACTGTTCCATGTGTAGCCGGTGAAGTTGATGTTGAAGCATTAATGCCAACTGAAAAACCACATTCAAAGGCTGCTAAAAAAGCTGAAGCTCCTAAAGCTGCCGGAAATGTAAGTCCTGCAGAAACAGATCCTGCTGCTTACTTTGACAGCCATATTCAGCTGCTGGTTGCTAAAATTGAAAAGGTTGATACAAATCCTGAAGGCGACAAGCTTTACATTGAAACAATGGACGATGGTTCTGGCACTCCAAGAATCATTCAGTCTGGATTAAGACCATACCTTAAACCGGAAGAACTTCTTGGACAGCATGTAATCATTGCTGCCAACCTTGCTCCACGCAAGATGAAGGGCGTTGAAAGCCGCGGTATGCTTCTTGCTGCTGACTATGATGACGGAAAGAAAGTTGAACTTCTTACTGCTCCATGGGCTGCTCCAGGAACTGTAATCACTCTTGAAGGTGGTGCAGAAAACGCTGAAAAGCCTGCAAAAATCGACATTGATAAGTTCTGCAAAGTAACTTACAAAGTTGAAAACCACACAGTAATGATTGCAGGCAAAAAGGCACTTGCTGCAGGAAAAGAAATTAAAACACAGTTCGCAGATAACTGTGAGATTGAATGAAAAAAAAACCGGCATCCGTGCCGGTTTTTTTATCGGCTCAAGTTTAGTTTGCTTTCTATAAGCTGACCGTTTTTGTAAATCAGTTTCAGGGTGAAGAATGGGGCGTTTGTCTGGAGAAGACGGAGAAAAATTTTGTCGCCTTCCCAGAGGTTTAAGGATTCGATTTTTTCGAAAGGTACCCATTCCAGAGTTCCTTCGTCACAGTCGATTAAACTTCCGGAAAAATCTTTTGAAGTATAAAGGAACATGTATTCTGCCGAATCATCGTCTGAGCAGAAAGTAACTATTCCCCGGAAATCAAAACTACCGAGTGATAGTCCTGTTTCTTCTTTTACTTCTCTGATAAGGCAGTCTTCAGGACTTTCCTGAAATTCGAAATGACCGCCAACACCAATCCATTTGTCTTTGTTTATATCCTTTTCTTTTTTTACCCGATGAAGCATCAGATAGGAATTTTCTTTTTCCAGATAACATAGAGTTGTTAATTGAGATTTCATAATTTGATTTTAAGAAGATTAAAGAAAAAATTAAAGGTGAAGGGGAGAAAATTGCGTTAAGGCATGGAGCAGCGGCGAAAGCCGTCCCGAAGGGATGAAGCGGGAGCGGAACTGCGGAACGCCTGACCTGCAGGCAGAGCCTGCAGGGAACGCCCGTAAAATTATTCCAGATTAAGTTTTGTGACCAGAATAAATTGTGTTGAAAAAATATAAATCAGGGAAATTACTGTATTAATTCCGGTAAGAGTCCAGGTAATTACCATTGGTGCACAGTTGACTGCTTTGTAATCGATGCTTGAAAAAACATAACGAAGAATGTTGCAGTAAACGATGAAGAGAATTACGGACATGAAGATTTTTGTAATTCCCCGGTTTTTTTTGAAGAGGTGACTTAAAGCACTGATGAAAAAGCCGAAGAAGATAAAAGTCATAATTAAACAGATGACAGTAACAAGAAGTGAAATAATCATCCAGACAAAGTTTATGCCGTAATATTCAGCAAATCTGGCTGCAAAATCAGAATAGTTGATATTGAAGATGGTTGTTCCTTTTTTTCTGAAGTGAATGAAAGCAGAAGCAAGAGAAATAATTGTTGAACATGAAATAACCCAGAGGAAAGAACAGATTACACGGCCCCAGATTTGCTGGCCTAATGTTAAAGGCAGGGTCATGTTCAGATAAGCTTCATCTCCAAGCATACTTTTGCTGAATCTGCTGATGAGAAGGAAAAGAGTAATTGCAAAAGCAACTGTTGTAAGGATTATGAATACAGAGCCGAAAAGAAATCCCATTCCGTTAATTGTTTTTACAGTTTCTACACCGTTGATGTTCATTGTGTATTGACCGTTAAGGATTGGAAGGGAGTTTTCTCCATAAAATAAAAATCCGCCCAGTAATGAAACAATAACGAGTACAGAATAAAGCGGAACAAAAATTCTGGAAGTGTTGAGAATTTCATATTTTACGACTGTAAAAAGTTTGCCCATTGAACTTTTAGCTTTGTTTAACATTTGAATTCCTCCCTGAAAAGCTGGTCGATTGTTTTGCCTGTTTCCTGACGAATTGTCTGTGCATTTCCTGAACGGACAATGTGTCCTTCTTTTATGAAAATGATGTGATTGAGAACAGGTTCAACATCTGTAATAAGGTGTGTGGAAATTAAGATTGTAGAGTCCGGATTATAGTTTTTAAGGATGGTGTTAAGGATGTAATCTCTGGCTGCAGGATCTACACCACCGATTGGCTCATCAAGAATGTAAAGAGGCGCTTCACGGCTCATTGTTAAAATAAGCTGAACTTTCTCTTTTGTTCCTTTTGAAAGGCCTTTAAGTTTTTCATTAGGATTGATGTGAAGGTCATCCAGAAGCTTGAATGCTTTTTCTTTATTGAAGTTGCCGTAAAAATCGTCAAACATCTGAATAAGCTGTTTAACATTCATCCAGTCGTTGAGATATACACGGTCCGGCTGATATGCTACAAGCTCTTTTGATTTAGCACCAGGTTTAAGTCCACAGGAAATAACCTGACCGGAAGTTGGTGTTAAAAGTCCGGCTGCAAGTTTTAAGAGGGTAGTTTTTCCGCTTCCGTTTGGACCAAGAAGTCCAACAATGGAACCTTTTGGAACTTCAAGATTGATTTGATCCAGAGCGGTTTTTGTAATGTATTTTTTTGTTACATTTTTGTATTCAAGAACAAAATCCATTTTTCTCTCCATTTATTAAATTTATGTATATTCAATTTTACACGAGAAAGAAAGAAAGTGTTTAAAATTTTTTTGATTTAATCTTTTGACAAAATTTACAGGGCAAACGCATTATAACCGAAAGACGTTTTCACGACTGGAAGCCATTTTTAGCAGGGAATATATTATAATGCGTTTGCCCTAACAAAATGCATAAAGTATGTTGAAGAAAATGTAAATTTTAATTAAAATACACTTTTAGTATGACTAACAAAGATGTTAAACAGTGTTACATTCTCATTGCTAAAACTCTCGGTCATATTGTTTTTATTTGTAATTATTAGGCTGATTTCTTTTCCGGAAGTCAGCTTTTTTTTTGTGTTTTATCCCGGGTTTTAGGGCGGTGCCCTAGGAGAATGGGGTGTGGCGAAAACAGCTTTGCTGGTTGAGCCCAGGGGAAAGGCTTTTCCCCTCTTTATTATGGTTTTAATTAGGAGTTATAAATATGAAAAGAGAAGACATCAAAAAAGTAATGATTATCGGTTCAGGTCCAATCGTTATTGGTCAGGCCTGTGAATTTGACTATTCAGGAACTCAGGCTTGTAAGGCTCTGCGTGAACAGGGATACAAAATTGTTCTTGTAAACTCAAATCCTGCAACAATTATGACTGACCCTGTAATGGCAGATGCAACTTATATTGAACCGCTTAATGTTGAACGATTAACACAGATTATTGAAAAGGAACGCCCTGATGCACTTCTTCCAAACCTTGGCGGTCAGACTGGCCTTAATATGGCTATGGAACTTAACAAGGCCGGTGTACTTGAAAAATACGGCGTAAAAGTTATTGGTGTAAATCTTGATGCCATTGAACGGGGTGAAGACCGTGAAATCTTTAAAGAAACAATGCAGAAACTTGGAATCGACACTCCACAGTCTGATATTTGTCATACAGTTGAAGAAGCTGAAAAAATCGCTGAAAGAATCGGTTTCCCTCTTGTTGTTCGTCCTGCTTACACAATGGGCGGCCAGGGCGGCGGTTTCTGTTACAACAATGAAGAACTTCGCACAATCGTTACTAACGGTCTTGATCTTTCAATGACTCACCAGTGTCTTATTGAAGAATCAATTCTTGGCTGGGAAGAACTTGAAGTTGAAGTTGTCCGTGATGCAAAGAACCAGATGGTTGCAATCTGTTTTATTGAAAACATTGATGCTGTAGGTGTTCACACTGGTGACTCTTTCTGTTCAGCTCCATTTATGACAATCGACAAAGCTCTGGAAGAAAAACTCAAGACTATGGCATTCAAGATTGTTGAATCTATCGGCGTTATCGGTGGTACAAACGTTCAGTTTGCTCATAATCCAAAAACTGGTCGTGTTGTAATCATCGAAATTAACCCTCGTACTTCACGCTCTTCTGCTCTTGCTTCAAAGGCTACAGGTTTCCCGATTGCATTGATTTCTGCAAAACTTGCCAGTGGTCTTACTCTGGACGAAATTCCATACTGGCGTGACGGAACTCTTGATAAATATACTCCTGGCGGAGCTCCAGACGGTGACTATGTTGTACTTAAGTTTGCACGCTGGGCATTCGAAAAATTCCGCGGTGCTGAAGACTCACTTGGTACTTCAATGAAGGCCGTTGGTGAAGTTATGTCTATCGGTAAGACTTTCAAGGAAACATTCCAGAAGGCTATCCGTGGTCTTGAAAACGGTCGTCCTGGTCTTGGTTTTGCCAAAGACTTTAATAAAAAATCAGCTGATGAACTTTGCGAAATGCTTAAAACTGCATCAAGCGAAAGATACTTCCAGCTTTATGAAGCAATCCGTAAGGGCGTTTCAATTGAAAAACTTCACGAAATTACATATGTAAAGGAATACTTCCTCCAGCAGATGAAGGAACTTGTTGATCTTGAAGAAAAAATGCTTGAAACAAAAGGTAAGCTTCCTAGTGATGACCTTCTTATTCAGGCTAAAAAAGACGGCTTCTCTGATAAATATCTTTCTAAGATTCTTGCAGTTCCAGAAAAAGAAATCCGTGACCGCCGCAATGCACTTGGAATTAAGGAAGCATGGCTTGCAGTTCCAGTTAGCGGCGTAGAAAATGCTTCTTACTACTACTCTACTTACAATGCTCCAGATACTTCTGTTGCTTCTACAAATCCTAAGAAGATTATGATTCTTGGTGGTGGTCCAAACAGAATCGGTCAGGGTATTGAATTTGACTACTGCTGCTGTCACGCTGCAATGCAGCTTAAAGAAATGGGCTACGAAACAATCATCGTTAACTGTAACCCGGAAACTGTTTCTACAGACTACGACACTTCAGACAAGCTTTACTTTGAACCAGTTACAACTGAAGACGTCCTCCAGATTTACGAAAAAGAAAAGCCTTATGGTGTTATCGTTCAGTTTGGTGGCCAGACACCTCTCAACATTGCCCGCGAACTTCAGGAAAACGGCGTAAACATTCTCGGTACTTCAATCGACTCAATCGACATTGCTGAAGACAGGGACCTGTTCCGCAACATGATGGACAAACTTGGCATTCCAATGCCAGAAAGTGCAATGGCAATCAATTTTGAAGAAGCAAAAGCTGCTGCAGACAAAATCGGTTATCCAATCATGATTCGTCCTTCATTTGTACTTGGCGGACGGGGTATGGAAGTAATTTATGATGAACCAACTCTTAAAGAATATGTTGAAAAAGCTGTAGGCGTAACTCCAGACCGTCCACTCCTTATCGACCGTTTCTTGAAGCGCGCCCTCGAATGTGAAGCTGATGCTCTGGCTGACTCTAACCATGTTTACATTCCGGCTGTAATGGAACATGTAGAACTTGCAGGTATTCACTCAGGTGACTCTGCATGTGTAATTCCACCAGTTTCTATTTCAGCAGAAAATCTTGCAACAATTAAGGAATACACAAAGAAAATTGCAGAAAGCCTCCATGTTTGCGGTCTGATGAACATGCAGTACGCAATTGAAAACGGAAAGGTTTACGTAATTGAAGCAAATCCACGTGCCAGCCGCACAGTTCCACTTGTTTCAAAAGTTGCAAATACTCAGATGGCCCGCCTTGCAACACGCATGATGCTGGGTGAATCTCTGGAATCTCTTGGCCTCAAAGACAAGGTAATTCCTTACTACGGAGCAAAAGAAGCTGTTCTTCCTTGGGCAAGATTCCCGGGCGTTGACCCGATTCTTGGACCTGAAATGCGCTCTACCGGTGAAGTTCTTGGTCTTGCTGAAAGCTTCCCAATTGCATTCTACAAGGCTCAGGAAGCTGCAGGTGACCGTCTTCCAACTGCACCAGAGAATGGTGAAACAAAGAAAATCCTTATCTCTCTGATTGAAAAGAAAACACAGAAGGATCAGGTTCTTTATATCGGCAAAACTTTGAGTGATCTTGGATTTACTCTTGTTGCCACAGAAGGAACTGCAGAATTCTTTGCAGGTGAAGGAATCAAATGTGAAGTTGTAAACAAGATTGGCGGTGGCCGTCCAGACATCATTGATTCAATTATGAACAAGGAAGTTTGTCTTGTAATCAACACACCAAAGGCAAAACGCAGCCACACAGAAGACAGAATTACAATCCGTAAGGCATGTCTTAAGTACAAGGTTCCGTACATCACAACACTTGCCGGAGCTTATGCCGCAGTTCAGGGAATTGCTGCTGTAAAGAACGGTAACGGTGGTACTGGAGAAGTAAAATCACTCCAGGAATATCACGCAATGGTTAAATAAAAAATCCTGAGGATTTTGATGAACCCGGTGGTCAGAAATGATTTCCGGGTTTTTTTTTAAGAAAAAGGTTTTGTTTTTTTGAAATTTTTTAGAGGGTGTCAGAATAAGGTTTGAATTTAAAAAATTGTTATGTATAATGCAGGTTATGAAAATGGGAAAATTTTTGAAAAAATTTATTATCTCGGCTTTTAGTTTATTGCTGCTTTCCTGCAGTGAAGAATTCTTAAAACTTCCTGTTTCGGGTAGTAATGGTGAAAATGGTGCTGCTTTAATTGCAGACAAAATCAGCGCTCCTGTTGATTTAACAGCTACCCATGGAAAGAAAGGCACAATTTCTCTTCAGTGGAAATCTGTTAAAGGCGCTGTAAAATATGAAATCTTTTCAGCAGAAAGTCCTTTTTCAGAATTCAAAAAATCTGGTGAAACAAGAGACAATTTTTTTGAATTCAAAACAGAATCCGGTATAAACAGATACTTTAAGGTTGTTGCTGAAAACTATGTAAAATCAAGATCGAAGGACAGTAATATTGCCTTTGGTTCAACAATGGCAACTCCTTTTATTACATCAATTGTTTCAAACTCAAATGGACTTAGTGCAAAAATCAACTGGTGGATGAGTAACTGTTCTTCTGAAACTTACGAAGAAAATATCATTTATGAAGTTTTTGCTTATTCGGAAGATTTGAAGACTGTTGTAAGTTCAGCCCGTTCAGAAAAAAATTCAACAGAAGCTGTTATTGAAGGTCTTTCTCCAAAAACAAATTATCGTTTTCAAGTTCAGGCTTATCTTCAGTCTGATCAGAATAATGTGGAAAAGAGCGATCTGGTTGATGAAGAAACAGCCCGTCGCCTTGTTCCAGCAGCTCCGGAACAGTTTAAGGTTTCTCAGGGTGAGTTTGCAGATAAAGTTGAACTTACATGGGTTCTTCCTGATTATGTAGATGTTTCTCTTGGAAATAAAACTTATGAATCTCATGGACTCTACTTTGTTGTTTCAAGAAAAGAAAAAGGTGAAGACGACACAGCTTACAGAGTTCTTGCAAAGATTAACCCTGTAGAATATGTTCCTGGAAATTCAGCTTCTTATACAGATTCTTCAATCGACAGAGGCGTTCAGTATGTATATAAAATTCAGTCTTATACAGCTGATGTTCCTAAAGAAATCAGTTCTGAAACTTCAATTGCAGTTGATGAGGGATGGATTGTCAGTGAAGCAGCAATTTATGTAGAAGGAAATTATGAATCTGAAGAAAATTTTTATACAGCTATCAGTTTCAGCTATAAAACAGAGTTCGAAAGCTTTGGTGTAAATTATTCATATTTCCTGAAGGAACAGAGAACACCTCTTTCTGGAGATCAGGTATTTGAACCGGTATATGTAAAATTCGATTCTCAGGAAAAACTGGCAGAATATACAAGAAGTTTTGATGATATTAAAGGTTCAGAAGGTTATTACACATATTCTCTGATTATCTGTAAAGAAGGAACAGAAGAATATACAGGAAGTGAAAGCCTTATTCAGACTATGGCTCCTGGAAAATTCATTGTTACTGATGATCTTGGAAGTCTTCCTGTAATCAATGAATTTACTGTTAAAGACAGATTTAAAAACAAGTTTATTCTCAACTGGGATTACAACGAAGACTATGCATATATTCTTCACTGGCTTGATGATGATTCAAATGAAAAGAAAATTGAATTTGAACGCAATGACGCAAGATTAAAGATTGAAGGCGGAAAGGCGGAATATGTACATGCTGCAGAATCGGGAGAAACTCGTATTTATACACTGGAAGCATCAAACGGTCTTTCAAAACTTGTAAATGATGATACCCGTTATCTGACTCTCGGAACTGCAGAACCAGAGTTTGAAGAAGCAGATTACGAATCAATTTCTTTCAGATGGAAAAAAGTACAGGCTGCAGATGACAGTGCTTACAAAGTACATGCTTATTATTCAGATGACGAAGGTAAAGCCGAACTGCTTCCTGATTACGAAATTACAGAAAATGATGATGAAATGACATGTATAATTTCGCAGCCTGCCGGATGGAATGATTCTAAACTTGCAGGTAAAGAAGTAACAGTAGAAATCGTTTCTAAAAACGAAACAAACGATGAAACAAGTTCTTCAAGCAAAACTAGACTTCTTGGACCTGCTCTTGCACAGACAAAAGTTACAGCTCATACTGCAACTGATATTTCTGTTGTATGGAACAAGATTGAAGATGCTGCAGGTTATATTATTTACCGTTCAAATTACTCAGACGGAAAGGGAACAATTCTCAAAGATGTTGATGAAATTTATGTAAGTGCAGACGGAAAAACAATTCTCTCAGAAGAAGAAAGCGTAAATACTCCTGGAGCAAACCGAGCTTTGGTTACAGAAGGTGAAACAACGCTTACTTTTAAAGACATTTATGCAGAACCTTCAAATGATACTTCAAAATACCAGGTTAACCAGTCAAAGATTGCGTGGGGTCTTCCATACGGATATTTTGTTGTACCTGTAAAAAATGTTTCAGACAGACCTTCATATACAAACTTTGAATATGCCAAGGGTGCTGCTTATGGTTATGGTCTTAATGTTAAAGCTTCGAAAGCCGAATACGGAAACAAAGTTGTTGTTACCTGGGAACAGCCATATAACGCAGAATCAAAAACTGCATCTCTTTACAGACGCAGAGCAGGATCTGAACAGAGCAACTGGGAACACTGTACAGTACTTGGAAAATCATCTGAAGCCGTTATTTCTGCAGAAAACATAATTTCCGGAATTGATGTTAAGCTGAATGCTTATGAATATGCAGTTCTTTACAATGGAACAGGCGGAGACGGAAATGTA
The DNA here is from genome assembly GCA_016297415.1 of Treponema sp. GTDB lineage: Bacteria > Spirochaetota > Spirochaetia > Treponematales > Treponemataceae > Treponema_D. Next base: position 29,062 of record JAEDGQ010000005.1, on the reverse strand, counting down.
TTTGCAGCTTCTTATGAAAAGGATCTGCTTTCATCTGAAAAGAAAGATAAAGATTCTCCTCTTGAACAGTCAAACAAGGGTTACACTCTGGGAATGGCAAATATTTCTGCACAGAAAGCCGGCGGTTATGATGAAACTGTAAACTGGAGTGTTTGGAACTACGCAGAAAGAAATATTGGTCCTGATTATTATGAAATTCAGATCAAGAATCTTAATAATAAAAATGACTGGGTTACAGTTGCAAAGATTACTCCTGATGTAAAAATTACAGACGGCGAACTTAAAATTAATGATGACGGTAGAACTGCGGTTCCAGTAAATGCTGCAGCCAACGGAATTGAATCACTTTCTTCAGATGTATGTAGTGCAACTCTGACACCTGCATTTACAGAAGATAATTTCTCAAACGGAGTTCTTAAAGTTCTTCGTGATGCAAGACATTTCTACAGACTTAAGGCATACAGAACACTTTCTGATGGCAGCATTGCAGAAGCCACAGTTGGTGATGATTCAGTTTATGTTTATCGTGAAATTACAAAACAGGAACTTGTCCGCTGTACAAACTTTGTAATTGCAGATGCCCTCTATAAAGCTGGTATTCCTTATAAAACTGTAAACTCAAGCAGTAAAAAAACAACAGATGGTGCAGAAGGTTCTTTCTCAATCACAGGTGCTCCAGTAAGTGTTTGGAATTACCAAAATAAAGTTACATGGGACTTTAATACATATAAAGCAAAATGGAGCAGCGGATTCTGTTCCACTGACAGCGGAAATGTAGAAAGTTTCCTTTCTCTTGATTCTGAAGCTTCTTCAAGCAGCGAAGTTGGTATTGACAATAACATACTTTATTATCTGCCGGCCCTGGATATTAAAGTTACAAGTTCAGTGCCTCTGGATTCTTACAAAGGAACTGTTAACGTAACAATTGGTTCAAGTGGTAATAAAACAGTATGGAATATGACAGCTAATCTTAACGGTGAACAGATAAAGAGTATTTCTGGAAATGAAAATGATTTCTATAAATGGTTCCCTTATGCACTTGGCTCCACAATTACACCAAGTTCTAATGTTGATGCAAACTTTAAGACTTACCAGTCACCATGGTGGGAGTAGAAAATGAAAATTAAGAAAACATTTGCCGCCATTTCAATCAGCCTTTCTCTTCTGGCTTCAAATTCCTGTGCAGCCTGGTTTCAGGGAAAAGTTGATATGGATATGGATATCAACAATATTACAATCAAGGATCTTTTTTATGTTCGTGAAACAATAAAAAAACTTGATACACCGTCACAACTTTTTGTTTCTCAGGGACTTCATTCCGGTAAAATTGAACTTACCTGGACAAAAGTTGATTACGCAACAAGCTACAGAATTGAAAGAGCTGTAGTAACTTCACAAAATGCTCAGGGAAACTATAATATCCCTGATGAAAGTGATTTCAATGTTATTAATGAACATTGTTACGATAATTCTTTTACAGACATAATTCTTACAAATCCACAGGATAAAAACGAAGAATACGGATATCACTATTTTTACCGCGTTTCAGCTGAAAATTATGATTTAAGTATTGAATCGGAACCAACTGTCTGCACCGATCCTTCAACAAGAGGTGAAGGCTGGCTTTTTTCTGTACCTTTGAAAGTTGAAGCAGAAAAAGGAAAGTCTACAGGACAGATTAAACTTACATGGCAGGGTGTAAGTGGTGCTTCATTCTATAAGATTTACAGAACTGAAAAAGAAAATGGTACCGGTCTTGAATTAATCGACAAAGTTTACGGAAATCAGAACTTTTATGTAAACAGTGTTCTTTCCAGTGAACAGGGAACTGAATTCTATTACAAAGTTGTTGCTACAAATAATTTTGGGCATGATTCAGCTTATTCAGCAATTGCCATGGGATACTCATTAAAAGAAGGAGCACCAGTAGCTCCATCAGAAGTTAAAGTATTAAATGGTCTTGGTGTAAATAAAGCCAGATTCAATATTTCATGGGATGCAGTTTCAACATCAGGTGAAGTTACATATTCCCTGTACCGTTCTAGTTCTGTTGATGCAGCCTTTACACTTGTTAAGAGTAAACTTACTTCAACTACTTATATTGATGAAAGCAATAAACTTGAACCTGGAATCATTTACTACTACTTTGTTCAGACTGTTTCTACAAACACAACAACACAGGAAGTAACAAAATCTCCGTTCAGCGAAAAAACAGAAGCATCTCAGGGATTCCTTTTAAGTGCTCCTGTTGAATTTGAAATAGCTGACAGTCCTCTTGCAGGAAACGTTCTTCTTGTCTGGAGTCCTGCAGTTGGTTCCGATCTGGTTGATTACACATATAATATTTATTACTCAGATACACAGGATGGTGTTTATACAGCTCTTGTTTCAAATGTTACCGGCACATTGAATGAAGACGGAAAATATGAATTTGAATACGATAAAAAGAATTTTTACCGTATTTCTACATGGAATGAAGCCAGTGCAGAAGATAAAGAAAGTAATATGAGTATAATCGCAGCTCCTGTACCAGATGCTCCTGAAAATGTAGTTGCATCTAAAACAGAAAGACTGGAAAAGGAATTTGTTCCTAACAAAAATAATGTTTATCCTGTTCGGATTACATGGGACAAACCTTCAAATGATAATCCGGCCGGTTATCTTGTTTACAGATCTACAAAACCTGACTCAGGCTTCAGAAAAGTTATGGATGAGCCTGTAACATCACTTGAATACATAGACAATTATGATTCTGCAAAATCGGGAATTTTCTATTACTACAAGGTTATTTCTGTTAACTCTCTCGGACAGGGAAAGAAAGGAAATAATCCTGAAGAAGATCTTGCATTTGCAGATGGAAAGAGTCTTAAATCAGTTAAATGTCTTGGGTACGGTGCCCTTACTGCTGACCAGTGGTTCCGTGAGTACAACAAAACAGTAATGAATTCCCAGAAAAAACTGACTTATATGCATAAACCTGTTGATACAGACAAGCTTGGTAAAGAAACAGTATACGGAAACTTTGGTGGAACACTGGGATACGATGCTCATCTGAAGGGGCTTGGTGCTGAAATTATAATGCCGTATAAGGATTATGTAGATTACAGAGTTTCTACAAATTCTGAACTTATCGCGGAACCGGCTAAAGCTGAAGCAATTTTAACTTTAACTGATTATTTCCTGTTAAACGGAAACAACGATACCACTTCAAATATGAGCGGCAATGGTTCTATGAGTGGTACAGTTAAATGCCAGGGAATGTATCCTGGTACTGTAAATTACGGAACACTGGAAATTAAGGCTGGTGCTGCCGGAGGCGGATGTTATGGTCTTGATACATTTGACCTTGATGGCAACATGCTTAATGTAATTACAAATATGGACAGAGATAAAAAGATTTCTGATAAACATGAAGTTCACTGGCTTGTAGGAGAAGAAGGAAGATAATTATGAAAGAAAAGATTTTGAAATTAAGAAAAAGAACTGCTGTCTTAGGGGCTTTAATTCTGGCCTGTGTGATTTTTTCGTCATGTTACGTTCCATCTCCCCTTTATGGAAACTGGGCTGATAACGACGGTAATAAGATTTCATTTATTGCAGGAGGAACTTTTGTTGCTACTGTAAATAATGCAACCGATCAGAAAATAACATACGAAGGAAGTTATGTTATTATTGATAATGTAATTGTATTTTCAACAAATGAAGGTATTACAATCAATACAGAATGGGATATTCGTGGTTCAATGCTTTATCTGACATGGACTGCAGAAGGTGTAACTAAAAAGCTGGTTCTTTACCACATAAGTAAATAAATATGAAAAAAATACTGTTTATATTTTTAGCATTGATTTCGTTTTCGTCTTTAATCGCTCAGGAAGCTGATGAAAAACCAGCGGCAGAAACCGGTGATATAGCTTTTGAAAGCAGCGATAAGATTTTTGATAAGACTATTTTTATGTTTAATGAAGGGTTTTCCTTTGTTCAGGTAACTCGTCTTCAGAAACAGGAAAAAACAAGTAACTTTGTCTGGACTGACAGAATGATTGGTATTTATGCCTCTGTGCAGACAGCTAATTTTCCTCTCAGCGACTGGTACTTCAGGGCTCAGGTGCTTTACCCGTATCAGCATATTTTTAACGATATGGAAGTATTTGCAAAACAGACTGTGCTTTATGCCTTTGATTTTTTCTTTGGCATGCCTTTTAACTTTAAGTCCTACAAATATGTAAACATTAACTTTATTCCGGGACTTCACGGAATGTATCAGCTTTCTGATGAATATCATCTCGGATATTTTGGTACTGGTGCAATCGTAGGATTTGAATTGCCTGTTTCTTCAAGATGGACAATTCTTCTTGATGGAACTTTTTCTGTTGATTATCCGAATCTTGGTGGAAACAATCTTATGCAGCCTTATGATCTGTCCTGGTCATGGCAGGGAAGCTTAGGATTCAGATATTCCAGGGCTAAACTTAATACTTATTCTTATCTTGGGCATAAATAAAAAAAAACAAGGGGCTGTCCAATAAGTAATGACTGTAGCGGTCATTGAGCCCTTCGACAGGTGGTTCCTGAGCCTGTCGAAGGGCTCAGGAACCACCTGTCGAAATGACCATTGCACTAAATATGGTGGTTTCGACAAGCTCAACCACCGCAAGTTGAACTTTTGGGACAGCACCTTTGCGTCAGGGACAGTAAGGGCCGCGAAGCGGTTGTTCAGGAAGGAGATTTCTGCAGGAAATTTCCTTCCTGAACAATGAAGCGCCTGGCGCGGAACCCTGAATGGCCCGACGGCGAAGCCGGGACGCCCGAATTTAAGGTTTTTAACAAGAAAAAACGAAAATTGCTTTAGACTGCAGATGGAATTGGATTTGTTGTATTTTGACAAAATTTAAAATAATGTCATTCATAATTACAGATAATGTTGAAAGATGCTCAAAATCGTTGTATTATAAAATGATACACTTCAGAATTAACTTTTCTGCGTAACGCAAATAAAAATATTTTTAGGAGGACAAAATGTCCAGAAAGAAACAGTCAATGGACGGAAACACAGCTGCAGCTCATGTAGCTTATGCTTTTACAGAAGTAGCTGGTATCTATCCAATCACTCCATCATCACCAATGGCTGATAACGTAGACAACTGGTCTACAGACGGCCGGGAAAACATTTTTGGTAACAAAGTAAAGGTTATCGAAATGGAATCAGAAGCTGGTGCTGCTGGTACAGTACACGGATCACTTGCATCTGGTGCTCTTACAACTACATTTACTGCTTCACAGGGTCTTCTTTTGATGATTCCTAACATGTACAAGATTGCTGCTGAACAGCTTCCTTGTGTATTCCATGTTGCAGCTCGTTGTGTTGCCACACAGTCTTTAAACATCTTCGGTGATCATTCAGACGTTTACGCTTGTCGTCAGACAGGTGTTGCAATGCTCGCAGAATCAAACCCACAGGAAATCATGGACCTTGCTCCAGTTGCTCACCTTGCAGCTCTCGAAGGTAAAGTTGCATTCATCAACTTCTTCGACGGTTTCCGTACATCACACGAAATCCAGAAGATTGAAACATGGGATTATGCAGACCTCAAAGAAATGATGCCAATGGAAGCTCTTGCAGATTTCCGTGCACATGCTCTTAATCCAAACCACCCTGCAATGCGTGGTTCACACGAAAACGGTGACGTTTTCTTCCAGCACCGGGAAGCTTGTAACTCTACTTACGATGCTCTCCCTGCTGTTGTTGAAAAATACATCAACAAAATCAACGCTAAGCTTGGAACAAACTATGGTCTTTTCGACTATATCGGTAGCCCGGATGCTGACCGTGTAATCGTAGCAATGGGTTCTATCTGTGATGTTGCAGAAGAAGTTATTGCTTACCTTACAAAGAAAGGCGAAAAAGTTGGTCTTATTAAAGTACACCTCTATCGCCCATGGGTTGCTGCTAAATTCCTGGAAAAACTTCCAAAATCAGTTAAAAAAATCGCTGTTCTTGACCGTACAAAGGAACCAGGTTCCCTCGGTGAACCACTCTTCCTGGATGTTGTTACAACACTCCGTGAAGCCGGCTTGAACGACGTTAAAGTTTCTGGCGGACGCTACGGTCTTGGTTCAAAAGATACTCCACCAAGCTCAGTATTCGCTGTTTACACAGAACTTGCAAAAGATTCTCCAAAACCACGCTTCACTCTCGGAATTGTTGATGATGTTACAAACCTCTCACTTCCAGAAGTTAAACCAGCTCCAATCACAGCAGCAGAAGGTACAGTTGAATGTAAATTCTGGGGTATTGGTGGTGACGGTACTGTTGGTGCTAACAAAGACTCTACAAAAATCATTGGTGACCACACAGACAAATACATTCAGGCATACTTCCAGTACGACTCAAAGAAAACTGGTGGTATCACAATTTCTCACCTCCGCTTTGGTGACAACCCAATCAAATCACCTTACTACATTAACCAGGCTGATCTCGTAGCTTGTCATAACCAGTCATATATCCTTAAGGGATATAAGATGGTTCAGGATGTTAAGAAGGGTGGTACATTCCTCATCAACTGTCAGTGGTCTGATGAAGAACTTGATAAGCACCTCCCTGCTGAATCAAAGAAATACATTGCTGATAACAACATTAAAGTTTACACAGTAGATGCTGTTAAACTTGCTACAGAAGTAGGTCTTGGAAAACGTACATCTACTGTTCTCCAGTCTGCATTCTTCAAGCTTGCTAACGTTCTTCCAGCAGAAGAAGCAATCAAGTACATGAAAGAAAAGGTTGTAGCTAAGTTCTCTAAAAAAGGTCAGGAAGTTGTAGATTCTAACTGCAAAGCTATTGACCTTGGTGCAAATGCTCTCCACGAAGTAAAAGTTCCAGCTTCTTGGGCTAACCCGGCTCCAGATGCTGCTAAACCAGCTCTTACAGGTGAAAAGAAGACTGTAGAAATGGTTGAAAAACTTATGAACCCAATCGCTCTTATGGATGGCGATAACCTCCCGGTTTCAGCATTCAAAGATGTTGTTGACGGTCAGTTCGAACTTGGTGCTTCAGCTTACGAAAAACGCGGTACAGCAGTTATGATTCCTTCTTGGAACGCTGACACTTGTGTTCAGTGTAACGCTTGTTCATTCGTTTGTTCACATGCTACAATCCGTCCTTACCTCCTTACAGCTGACGAAGCTGCAAAAGTTGAAGGTCTTGGTGCTAAAACTGTTGCAACTAAGCTTCCAAAATTTGGTGCTTACAAATTTACACTTTCAGTATCTCCACTTGATTGTATGGGTTGTGGTGAATGTACAACTGTATGTCCAACTAAATCTCTTACAATGGTTCCACAGGAAAGTCTTGTTCAGAACCAGCCACAGTGGAACTACCTTGTTGCTAATGTTTCTAAGAAACCAGAAGTTGATGAAATGCCACTTTCACAGATTACTTCTCAGTACAACCAGCCACTCCTTGAATTCTCAGGTTCATGTGCAGGTTGTGCAGAAACATCTTATGCACGCTTAATCACACAGCTCTTCGGTGAAAGCATGTACATTTCAAATGCTACAGGTTGTTCATCAATCTGGGGTGGTCCTGCAGCTACAGCTCCTTACACAATCAACAAGGATTCAAAGAAAGGTCCAGCCTGGGCTAACTCACTCTTTGAAGACAATGCTGAACATGGTCTTGGTATGTATGCCGGACAGAAATATATCCGTGACAGCCTGATTGCTAAACTTGAAAAACTTGCAGAAAGCACAGACAAAGCTTCCGTAAAAGATGCAATCGCTAAGTTCATGGAAACAAAAGACGATACAAAAGCAAACGCACCAGCAGCTGCAGCTCTTATCAAAGAACTTGAAGCCTGCGGATGTGACTGTGCTAAAGAAATCCTTGCTCAGAAAGACTACCTCAACAAGAAGTCTGTATGGATCTTCGGTGGTGACGGTTGGGCTTACGACATTGGTTTCGGTGGTCTCGACCACGTACTCGCTTCTGGCGAAAATGTAAACGTAATGGTATTCGATACAGAAATGTACTCAAATACAGGTGGACAGGCATCTAAGGCTTCTAACATTGGTGAAGTTTGTCAGTTCGCATCTGGCGGTAAAGAAATGGGTAAAAAATCACTTTCTGAAATCGCTATGAGCTACGGTTACGTATATGTTGCTCAGATTGCTCTTGGTGCTAACCCGGCACAGGCTCTCAAAGCTATTCAGGAAGCAGAAGCTTACAACGGTCCATCACTTATCATCGGTTACGCTCCTTGTGAACTCCACGGTGTTAAGGGTGGTATGAACCACTGTCAGGACGAAATGAAAGCAGCTGTTAAGGCCGGATACTGGAATCTCTTCAGCTTTAACCCGGCACTCAAAGCAGAAGGCAAGAACCCATTCACTCTCACATCAAAAGAAGGTGATGGTACTTACCAGGCATTCCTTGCAAATGAAACTCGTTACAGTGCCCTCACACGCAAGAATCCAGAAAGAGCTAAGGTTCTCTTTGACAGAAACGAACAGGCTGCTAAAGCTAGATTCGTTCACTTGCAGAAGCTGGTTGAGTTGTATAAATAGTTTTACGCTGACACTCTGACGAGTGCAGCGTAAAACGCTTAATGCCACGACCTGCTCTTTTGCTTTGCAAAATGTGCAGGCGTGTCAAATCAGATTCGAGCTGACACTTCGTGCAGCTCAATCCATTAGAAATGACGAACGCCCCTTGTGAGGAGATTTTTTCCTTGCTAGGGGCGTTTTTACACTTCTTTTTATTAAAAAATATTCAAGCACATGCCGTCACGGTTTTCAAAAAAGCAGGAATTTATACAGAGTTTTTACTGTACTTTAACTATGTTGTATGATTTTGTAGTTTAGCGGTGAATCAATAGTGTAGTGAGGTTAAGAAAAAAATAGTGTTTCTTCCCCTGTTCCCAAATCAATTTTCTTTTTAGAAATAACCTTCCAAGAAATTTGATTTTTAGAATAATCATAATCGCTTTCTGGGAAAAAAGAATTACAGATGTACTTCCCATCGTCTTCAAGTTTTATAAAAGTAAAAATTGTTCTCTCAAACTTTGCATTTTTAAGTAAAAAGTCCGCGTTGATTCTGGAGAAAATCGCCTCATTCCGATTATATTTGAAAACTGTCTCGTCGCTGTCTAAAAGTTCTTCTAGCTTCGAAAGATAAAAAACACGCTCGTTTATTTTTGGATAATTATCTGATTTTTGAATTCGTTCGGCAAAAACTTCATCTTCCAGAATCTTGTCAAAAATTTTTGTTCTGTCGCTTCGTAATTCCGGGCGGTCTTTTAAGTAATGCAATCCAGCGAGATGATGAAAATCTTTCTTTTGAAAATGCAGACTGATTTTTATTAGAGTTTTCTTTTTTGCGAGGCAAATTTCATATTCAAAATGTAGAAGATTATTAAAAGCTCGGAATGCATTTTGAATATCTGTCACAATCACCTCTACAAAAAAAATCCTGCCCGAATGAGCAGGATAAAAAACAGACATTTTCTTTCGGTTTCCCTATCCGACTTGTGGTAAATGTCAAACCCTTGTAAAGCTCCTAAGACACTGCTTGTCGGCACAACGCCTTATTCATCGCTCACGCAAGCATTCATTGTTGCTTACGATTTCAATATAATGTGAAACTGGCGAAAAGTCAAATGTTTAGGGCTGAAATTAAATTCTGTTTTAGCCGAGCGTTAAGGATTGTAGGGGCGGCGAAGCCGTTGCCGTTAGGCAATGTAGTGCGAAAGCACGGAACCCCGAAAAGCCTGACCCGAAGCAAAGCGTAGGGTAACGCCCATATACAGCAAAAGAATCGGACGCGAGTTTTGACTTTTGGCAAAACTCGCTAAGCAAGACGCGAAGCGGATTGTGACGGCATCTAAGGCTTCTAACATTGGTGAAGTTTGTCAGTTCGCATCTGGCGGTAAAGAAATGGGTAAAAAATCACTTTCTGAAATCGCTATGAGCTACGGTTACGTATATGTTGCTCAGATTGCTCTTGGTGCTAACCCGGCACAGGCTCTCAAAGCTATTCAGGAAGCAGAAGCTTACAACGGTCCATCACTTATCATCGGTTACGCTCCTTGTGAACTCCACGGTGTTAAGGGTGGTATGAACCACTGTCAGGACGAAATGAAAGCAGCTGTTAAGGCCGGATACTGGAATCTCTTCAGCTTTAACCCGGCACTCAAAGCAGAAGGCAAGAACCCATTCACTCTCACATCAAAAGAAGGTGATGGTACTTACCAGGCATTCCTTGCAAATGAAACTCGTTACAGTGCCCTCACACGCAAGAATCCAGAAAGAGCTAAGGTTCTCTTTGACAGAAACGAACAGGCTGCTAAAGCCCGCTTCGAACACCTCCAGAAGCTTGTTGAACTTTACAAATAAGTTTTTGAGAAAATCTGCAGTTAGTTTTTAGCTGCAGATTCTGGATAAATAAAGGCCCGTCCTGCAGAAATGTGGGTCGGGCTTTTTTTTTGGCGTTCCCCGGCTGCAGAAGCAGCCGGGTCGGGCTTTCCATGGCTCCGGCATACGCCTCCGGTGCTTTGCACCCGCTTCGCGGCCATTCCAATCCCTAACGCTTTTTCTGAGTTTATGTTAGAATTAAAATATGAATGATTCCTTAAACCCGCTTCAGGCAATTATCTCAAATGCCCTTACAGAAATGAAAGAAAAATCTCTGATTACAGAAGCAAATCTTGCAAGAAAAGTTCGTATGCTGGCAAAGATTGAAACAAAAAATAAAGCCGGTGTGTGCCTTAATGATTTAGAAAAAGCCGTAGACAGCTTAGAAAGCCAGGGAAACATAAAATATTCAATTCACTTAAACTCTGCTAATGAATATATGATAAAAAAAAGTGAGGTTTCAGTTAGACTGGAATCTGAAGCACGACACAGAAGAATTACTGCAGAAAAATCTATGAGTATTCTTACACTTTCAGATCTTGATTCAAAAAAATCGGTAAAAGGACCGAAACAGAAAAAACGGACAGAAAGCCGTAAAATAAGTATTTATTCCAACTTTGAAGATATAGATGATTAAAAATCACAACAAAGGAAGGAGAAAACATGGATATCTTAAACGAATTAAAAAACCGTCCCAGTGTAAGCGCTTACATGGACAATTCCTGCAGAATATACAGGAGTTGGATTTTAATGGTTGGTTATGCAGAAAAAGTTTTGCCTGCGGCAGAAAAAAAAGAAGACCGGGTAATCCGGGTTGAATAGGAGTTTTTATGAAAGTAGTTTTGTTTAACGGAAGCCGCAGAGAAGATGGTTGTACTTATACAGCCCTCAATTTAGTTGCAGAAGAACTAAAAAACTCAGGAATTGAAGCAGAAATAATGAATGTTGGAAAAAGAATTTTCAACGGTGAACTTACACAGGTTGTGGCTGAAGCTGCTGAAAAAGTAAAAGCTGGGGACGGATTTGTATTTGGTTCTCCAGTTTACTGGGCAAGCCCAACCGGAGAGATTGTATCGTTTATGGACAGACTCTGGGGAACTTGTGGTCAAGCATTAAAATATAAACCTGCAGCTGCAGTAAGTTCAGCAAGACGCGCAGGAACAACAGCAACAATAGATGTAATAAATAAATATTTTGCTTACAGTTCTATGCCGATTGTTTCTTCCTGCTATTGGAACGAAGTGCATGGAAAAAATCCTGCTGATGTATTAAAAGACGAAGAAGGTGTTCAGATTATGCGTACCCTTGGACGCAATATGGCCTGGATTTTAAAAAGCATTGAGGCAGGAAAAAAAGCGGGAATAGAAAAGCCTGCAGAAGAAGACAAAATTTTTACAAACTATATAAAGTAAAAAAGTCATATTTTTGTAAAAATCTCTAAAATCTTGAATTTTTTTGTTGCGTATAATTATAGGCGTGATATAATTAAAAAGTACTTGGGAAAGTACAAAATTAAATCAATCGGAGGTCCATTTATATGGCAAGCTCAAAAACAAAAATGACAACTTTACTTCTCTGTTTATTCCTCGGTGGTCTCGGTGTACACCGTTTCTACGTAGGTAAAACAGGTACAGGTGTAATCTGGCTCTTAACATTAGGATGCTGTGGTATCGGTACACTCTATGATCTTATTATGATTATCATGGGTAAATTTACAGACAAAGACGGCAACGTTATTGATGCCTAAGTTATACCTTAGATAGATAAAGCAGCTCGGTTCTTTCGGGCTGTTTTTTTTTGCCTGACGAAATTTCGTTCACTTGTGGTAAAACACAAATTTTTCTGATAAAATTCTATATATGGACTTGGAAGCAGAGTATCTTACAAAACAGATTATTGCATACATTGGAAACAAGCGAAAACTGCTTTCTCTCATTTATAAAGCAATAGAAGAATCAGATCTTGAAATAAAACAGGGACTTAAATTTGCAGATCTCTTTTGTGGCAGCGGTGTTGTCAGCCGTTTTGCTAAATTCTGCGGTTTTGAAGTTTTTTGTAATGACTGGGAACAATATTCAAAAATTCTTGCTGAAGGTTATATAAAAGCAAATCCCAGTGATCTCATAAAAGAAGCAGGAAGCGAAGAAAATTTTATTGCCCTGCTAAAAAAAATCAATGAACTTCCAGATCCCTCTTCAAATGAAGTTTATATTTCAAAATACTATTCTGCACATTCAGATGATATTACAAAGGCTGATTACAGAATTGAACGGCTTTTTTATACAAAACAGAATGGGCTTGCAATCGACAAAATCAGAAATTATATAGAAAAAAATTTTGAAAAGGATTCTGTTTTATATAAGGTTTTAACGGCAAATCTTTTGTATGGAGCCGCTACACATACAAATACAAGCGGTGTTTTTAAGGCTTTTCACAAAGAATTCGGTGGACACGGAAAAGACGCATTAAAACGAATCCTGAGCCCTATAGAGCTGACAAATCCGGTTCTTTTTGAAGGAAAGGCACCAGTTCATGTTTATAACGAGGATTCAAATGAACTTGTAAAAAAACTTCCTCACATGGATATAGTTTATCTGGATCCGCCTTATAATCAGCATCAGTACGGCAGTAACTATCACATGCTTAACACAATTGCCAGGTGGGATAAAATTCCTGAACCTCTGGATTTAAACGAAAAAGGTGTTCTTGAAAATAAAGCCGGCATTAGACAGGACTGGGTAAATACCCGTTCACCTTATTGTTACAAAGACACAGCTGTTGAAGCTTTTTCATCACTTATAAAAAATCTTGATTCCAGATTGATTTTAATCAGTTACAGTTCAGATGGAATCATTCCTTTTGATGAGATGAAAAAAATCTGTCTTGAAAAAGGATATGTTTCAATTGTTACAAGCGATTACATAACATATCGTGGTGGAAAACAGAGTAACAGCAGAGTAAATTCAGATATTGAGTTTATTCTTGCTATTGATACTTCCAGAAAAGCAAAACCTGAATGTGAAGAACGGATAGACACTATCATCCAGGAAAAAAAGGTTTTGATGGCTCTTAAACGAAAATATAATGATTCTCGTCTTGAAGAAAACTTTGACAGACTGACAGAAAATGCAGTTTACAAAAAGATTGGAAATAAAGAAATTGAAATTCCTTGTACAGACGGGTTTACACTTGGAGCACCGGATCTTTCTCAGTTGAGTTTAAAGGAAGTTACAGAACTTCTTGAAGCACTTGAAAAAAGTATGTGTCAGACAAAAGTTGAAGAACTGGGGCAGCTTCTTGAAATGTGCAGGAAAGGCTGCTCAAATGAAAAAAAATATGCCAGGGCAATTCCTGTAACATTGAAAAAGTTTGCACAGAAAAAATATAAGGAAATCTATTATGAGATGCTGGAAAAAGTGGAAAATCTTGAGCAGGCAAGACCTGAACTGTTCCAGCTGATTAAATTAAAACTTAATGATGTAAAGGCTGTAGCTGAAGTCAGATTTACCACCTAGAGATAAAAAAGGGGCTGACCAATAAGTATTGTCATGCTGAACTTGATTCAGCATCTATGCAATATACAGTGCATAGATTCCGAATCAAGTTCGGAATGACGCTACGCAACGAACTTTAAGGTCAGCCCCTTTATTTGTTTTATTAAATGCTATTTGGCGTTTTTGTTAAAATAACCTTTTGAATTACCAAGTGATGTAAGATCCCATTCAGATGAAGCAGCTTCGTATTTACCAGTAGTTTTGTTGAATACTCTGTTCATAATCAGGTTACGGTTTGCATATTCAGCTTTGTAAAGTTTTTTGCTGATTTGAGCAGAATGTTCGTAGCGTTTTGATGCAGTTTCTTTTGTTGGTTTAGAACCTTTAATTCCTGAATAATCAACGTTGTAGAATTTCCATCCAATATTTGTACAGTCACCTTCATACTGTGGTGCTTTACCAACATAGAAAAGCATAGGGTGTACATTACCCGGACCCTGGAATTTTACATTAACGAGGGCACACTGGTCATAGTAATTTGTTTTTGCTTTTTCAACAGCAGTTGCACGTCTTGCAAAGAATGCAGTCTGGCGTTCTTCTACGTTTACAGTTGAATTGTAAAGAACGAATCCTTTTGGTACTGTATTTTCTTCTTTAAGGCCAACGCGGCATTCAAAAAGATATGCCCGGTCTTTTACATAGCGTACACAGTTGAAATCACAGTTTTCAAAGAGGGCAACATCAACATAACCCCATACATAATCAACATCACCTTCAACATAGCAGTCATAGAACCAGCATTTTCCGCTGATCTGCATTGTGTCCTGATGTCCCTTGAATGAAGAATTATAAGCAGTAAGAGTGTGGCCTTTACCGTTGTGGAAGAAAATAGTTTCAGCCTGGGCATTTCCTGAAGCATAGTTGAGGGCTGATGAATAAACTTTTTCTCCATCTGCTGAGTTAATGAATGTAAGGTTTTCTATAGTAAGATTTGCATTTCCTGCAAAGTAGAAACTGCAGCGTTCTTTCTGACCAGCGTTAAGGTCATTACAGTTAATGTACTGAATTACACAGTTGTCTCCCCGTTTGTTTTTTGGACCGGAGATTGTAATGTTTGATGAACCATTGTAACGAAGAAGTTCGTAGTAGTTTCCGGCAGCAACTTTAATTTCATAATCTCCTGAACCGGCAGCAGCTGTGTCTAATGCAGCCTGAATAGAATGGAAATCTGCATTGTTGTCTGCAGAAGTAGAATTGTTTACAGTAAGAACTTTGCTGTCTGAAGCAAAAGCAGCTTTTGTTGTAAAGCTCCATTCACCAACACCAGGATATTTAACAGTATATGTTGAAGCAGGCTGGATTTTTCCGTTATGTGGTGTTACAAAGACAGAATTGCCTTCAGCACGGATAAGCTGTGAACCAACATTAACAGAAGCTCCATTTGCAAAAGTCTGAACTTCATCAGCTGCTTTAATTGTATCAACTACTGAACCAGAAGCGTCAAGAATCTCTACTTTTGTATCTGCAGAAATTTTCTGAGGAGCATCAAAAGTAATAACCAGCTGACCGTCATAAGCGGCGTTTTTTTCACCATTTACCGGGTAAAGTGTCTGTGCAGCGGCAGCAGAAATAAGCAGCATTGCTGAGGCAGCAGCACAAATGAATTTTTTCATTTTTTCCTCCATTTATATGTCAGTTTTGGACATAAACTTAAATATTATTATACAAAGGTACAAAAATTAAGGAAAGGTGATAAAATATAAAGGGGTAATTTATGTATAGAAATCCGATACTTCTTTGCGATTATTCAGATCCAGACGTAATTCGTGCCGGTAATTTATATTTTATGGTTGCTTCCAGCTTTAATTTTACTCCTGGACTTCCTATTCTGGCATCAAAAGATCTGGTACACTGGAAACTTGTTAACTATGCGGTAGAAAACATTCCTGTAGCAAGGTTTGCATATCCCCAGAATGCGCAGGGAATCTGGGCACCTTCATTTTCTTACCATAACGGAAAATACTACATTGTTGTGGGTATGCCTGATGAAGGCCTTTATATAACAGAAGCAGATGATATTCTTGGACACTGGAGTCCATTAAAGCAGATTTACTCATCAAAAGGATATATTGACCCCTATCTTTTCTGGGATGACGACGGAAGTGCATGGGTAATTCATGCTTATGCAAAAAGCCGCTGTGGTTTTAACAGCAGACTGGGATTATTAAAATTTGATACAGAAATTTTCCGCTGTACAGGGGAAGATATTCAGATTTTTGATGGAACAGAAACTCAGCCTACAATCGAAGGTCCGAAAATTTATAAAAGAAACGGTTATTACTATATCTTTGCGCCGGCTGGTGGAGTTTCTGATGGATGGCAGACAGTTTTAAGAAGTAAAAATCTGACAGGACCATTTGAAGAAAAAATAGTATTAAGGGAAGGTAATTCCGGAATAAACGGCCCTCATCAGGGGGCTCTTGTAACAACAAATGAAGGTGAAGACTGGTTTATTCATTTTCAGGAACGGGGAATCTACGGCCGCATTACTCATCTTGAACCTGTAAAATGGGTTGATGACTGGCCTTTGATTGGAACTTCTGTAAAAAACGGAATTGTTCCTGGTGAACCTGTAAAAATCTATCGTTCTCCAAAAGTTAAAAAAACTAAGGAAAGTCTTTATCCTCAGAAGAATTGTTTACGAGCTTTTGAGGGAGCTTCAATGGAATGGCAGTGGAGCGGTAATCATGATGATAATTTTGCCAAATTTACCGGCACTCCTGATAAAGATGTTGAATCCTTCAGACTGAATGTTGCTAATGTTTCATCCTATGCTCAGAATAATTTTCCAGTTCTGTGGAATTCTTCTAATGTTTTGACACGAAAAATTTCTCACGAAAATTTTTATTTCAAGGCAAATATTGATGCATCAAACCTTCCTGTTGGCAGCAGGGCGGGAATTATTTTTCTGGGTGAAGAATATGCTTCGCTGGCGGTGGAACGAACAGAAACTGGACTTGATCTTGTATACATCAAATCAAAAAATAAAAAACTTACTGATATTGTCAGGGAAGAACATGAAGAAATGAGACACCCCATTCCAAAAGATCTTGTTTCGTCTGCCTTAAATTTTAAAATGGAATTTATACCATTCAGCGATTATGCGGCTGCCGTTCAATTTACAGTGAGATGCGGTGGTATTATATGGCCATTTAAATGGAAGTCTGATTATTTTTCTACTGATAATGCACACTGGGTTGGGGGCAGATTTGGCGTATATGCAGTTGGAAACGGAAAAGGAAGCGTAAACTTCTATAATGTAAAAATCAGATACTAACTTATTCTGTAGTCCCAGTTATGTTTAGGATAACGGCCTTTCATTTCCCTGCAAATCTCTATCCAGGCTCCTTCCCAGAAATTACTCAGATCATTTGTAATCTGTAATGGACGGCGGGCTGGTGAAAGCAGCTTAAATAACACCGGAACACCTAAAATTTTCGGATTTGTAAAGCAACCAAAAACCTGTTGAATAATAACTTCAACAACAGGTTCAAAAGTAAGCGAACGAACGTTAGTTAGCAAACTATCGATAGTTAGTGTGTTTCCGGATGCCCTGTTTTCATACTGAATTTTCACTTTTTTACTGTTTTCAAGAACTAAAATAGAGGGAATAATCTGATTAATATAATCTCCATCAAGCCACCAGAACAGAGAATTAAAAACTGTTTCTTCAGAAATTGAATTGCCGGTTATAAAGGGAAGAAGCCATTTTTCAGAATCTTCTGTCAGGTTTTGAATTTTCATTTCCAGAAGGGAGGCTTTTTCAGTTTCGCTGGTATTATTTATAAAAAATATAGTTCTGCATAAAAAGTTTATACAAGCTTGGGAAACAGGAATGCCATCAAATCCCTTATCCTTAATTTTCTGACAGAGAGCTTTTCCAAAATCATCCTGAGTTACTTGTTGTGGAATTTCTTTTAAGACAATTTGTCCGTATCTTGTAATGAGGGATTTTTTAAGTTTTGATAATTTATCTTCAAAGAAAACTTTTTCTTCTGTTACGGTGTGATTTAATAACCAGTGCTCCAGGTCTGCAGAAGAAATTTCTTCCCAGCTGTAAATCTTTCCCTGAGCAGAAGAAACATTAACTTCAGGAGCAATAATCCACAGAGGCGAATTTAAACCTTCTTTTTGAAGAAGTGCTTTCCTGCCTGATGGAAACTGATAGACTGTGCCTTCTTTGGGAAGTGTTTCAATTTTTATGGCCAGTCTGTCAGGATAACCGGCAAGTAAAAGTCCCGCTTTTGAAAACTCTTCTGGAGAAAACTGTTTTACATCAAGGGTGGAGGCTCGTTTTTTAAGATTAGCCAGAAAGCTTTCTTGAATCTGAGGAGATGAATCCTTATATTCGCTGAATTTAAGGATAAAGTTTAAAGCTTCCTGAAGATGACCTGTTTTTAAGCCAAAAATCAATAGGCAGGAAAGACGTGGTGATAAACCAAGCTGAAGTGCTGCTTTGCCTTCCTGAGTAATTTTGTTGTTTTTTATAAGTCCAAAACCTTCAAGAAGTTCAACACTTGTTTTCCAGGCGCTTGCAGGTGGAGGACATAACCAGCTGAGGGAAGAAGGAGATGATGCTCCCCAGAGAAAACATTCAAGTACTAGGCCTGATAAATCTGCTCTAAGAATTTCCGGTGAAAGTTCTTTGGGAATTATTTCAAGTTTATTCCATAATCGTATGGCTTTGCCGGCCATTACACGGCCAGCCCGGCCAGACCGCTGGTCTGCACTAAAACTGCTGATTCTTTCTGTAACAAGTTTTTCCATGCCAGTGGCAAGATCTAATTTGTTAACTCTTGAAAAACCAGAATCAATAACAACGGAAACTCCCGGAACTGTCAGGGAAGTTTCGGCAATGGCTGAGGAAAGAATGACCCTTCTTCTTTGATTCAACAAAACAGGCGAAAGGACTTTTTTCTGCTGCGAAAAAGAAATGCTGGAATGAAGAACAAGAATTTCTATTTCTTCACTTTCTTCCTGTTCTTTGCACCCCAGTAGTTCCAGAAGGGAATTTCTGGTTTTGTTGATTTCATAAATACCCGGCATAAAACAAAGAATTGTATCGTTTCTATATTGAACTACCGAACGTTCGTTAGAGTCTAAATCAGATGATTTTTTGCTCAAATCTGGTGAATTTTCCCGATTTCTGGTGGAATTTAAGAGATTTTTTATTGCCTGAGCAGGCGAAGATTTATCGTCATAGGTAATTTCTACAGGGAATTGTCTGCCTGGAATTTCCATTACTGGAGCAGATGGATTACTCAGATAAGATGCTGTTTTTTGTGCATCCATAGTAGCTGACATTATTATAACAAACAGATCATCTCTAAGAGCCATAGCCTCTTTTAGAAAAGCTAGAGAAAGATCAGCGTGAACAGAGCGCTGGTGAAATTCATCAAGAACAACCACATTAATGCCTTCAAGGGAAGGATCCTTTTGAATTCTCCTTGTAAGAATTGCTTCAGTAATTACTTCGAACCTTGTGCGGGAAGAAGTCTTCTGTTCAAGGTGAAGTGTATAACCAGAAGTCATTCCTGTTTCTTCACCAAGAAGTTCAGCAACGCGGGAAGCAATTGCAACAGCAGCCAGTCGTCTTGGTTCCAGCATCAGTATTTTTCCCGGAAAATGTTCAAGAAGAGATAAAGGAACGGCAGTTGATTTGCCTGCTGCTGTCTGTGCAGTTAATACAAGAAACCGTGAGGGAGAGGACTTTAGTGTTTCACAGATTTTGTCCAGATATGGAAATACCGGAAGATCTTTTATAAGTTCTTTATTCAATTTTTACAGGCCTGCAGCTTCCAACAGTTTTTTAGTATAAGGATGTTCCGGGTTTTTAAGAAGCTCTTCTGCAGGTTTTTCTTCTACAATCTGACCATTGTACATTACACCGATTACATCTGCCATATAAGCTACAACATTAAAGTTATGACTGATAAAAAGATATGTAAGATTAAGAGATTTTTGCATTGATTTAAGGAGATTTAAAATCTGAGCCTGGATTAAAACATCAAGGGCGCTGACACTTTCATCGCAGATAAGGAATTCTGGTTCAAGAATCATTGAACTGGCAATTGCTACACGCTGTCTTTGTCCACCGGAAAGTTGAGAAGGATATTTTTCCAGAGAATCTGGCGGAAGTCCTACCAGTGTTCTTATTTCATTTACAAGGCCGGCCCGTTCTTCTTTGTTTTTTCCAATTCCATGAATTTTCAAAGGTTCTTCAATGATGGATTTGATTTTCATTTTTGGATTCAAAGAAGAATATGGATCCTGAAAAATAATCTGACAATGGCGGCGGAAAGATTTTAAATCTTTAGATTTGAGAGAATTTATGTCTGTAAAGTCCTGAGAAGCTTTAAGACCAGAAAAACATACTTTTCCGGAATCTGGTTTCTGGAGGCCTGCAATAATAGAACTTAATGTAGATTTTCCGCATCCGGATTCACCAACAAGGCCGTAGCATTGACCTTTTGTAATTGAAAGATTGAGGTTTTTAAGGGCGGTTACAGTTCCCTGTTTTGTATTAAAAGTTTTATTCAGGTCTTCACATTTAATTAAAATCTGACTCATTTGTTCAACTCCG
Source organism: Treponema sp. (assembly GCA_016297415.1). GTDB lineage: Bacteria > Spirochaetota > Spirochaetia > Treponematales > Treponemataceae > Treponema_D. The sequence continues at coordinate 8,518 of JAEDGQ010000005.1, read as the reverse complement.
GATCAAAATATGAAGGAAGTTTCTGTCCCCGTTTTCGTGCATCTGGAATAGAATTAAGCAGGGCTTGTGTATATGGGTGGCTGGCATTATTGAATATTTTATCAGCACTTCCAGATTCTACGATTTTTCCATTATGCATTATATAAATTGAAGAACAAAGTTTTTTTACTACAGAAAAATCATGAGTAATTAAAAGCAGGGAAGTATTAAGTTTCTGATTCAATTCCTGCAGAATTGCGATAATCTCGTTCTGAGTGGAAACATCAAGAGCTGTTGTTGGTTCATCGGCAATGAGAAGTTCCGGGTCTGTCATAAGAGCTGAAGCAATCATAACCCTTTGACGCATTCCGCCGGAAAGTTCGTGAGGATAAGAATTAAAAATTCTGTCTGTGTATTTTAAGCCTGTAAGTTGAGCCAGTGATTTTGCTTTATCATAAGCATCTTTTTTTGAATAACCTTTCAAAAGGGCCGACTCTACAATCTGTGAACCGATTTTGATTAAAGGGTTAAGGCTTGTCATTGGTTCCTGGAAAATAATTGATTTATTTTTACCCTTAAAAGAAATGGCATTTTTTGTTACGGAAGCTCCTTCTGGCAGGAGATTCATAATACTCAGAGCTGTCATTGTTTTTCCGGAACCAGATTCACCAACAAGTGCTGCAAATTCACCTGGATTGATAGAAAAAGAAATATTATCTACGGCTTTAAAAGTCTGGTTTTTTGAGGAAAATTCAACGGAAAGGGAATCAATTGTAAGAATTGGAGTCATTTTATCTGTTATTTACCTGAGATATACCATCTCCCATAAGGTTAAGTCCAAGTACGAGAATTACAAGGAAACACAAAGGACCGAAAAGCCCGGAAGGATTTCTAAAAAGAAATTCCTGGGCATCTTTTATCATACGACCGAAGCTGGGGTTTGGAGGCTGAACTCCAAGACCTAAATAGCTTAAACCGGATTCACTTAAAATTGCCATTGAAAAAGAGATAGTTGATGTAACAAGAAGTTCACTGAGAATATTTGGCAGAATGTGAAAATACATAATGCGGAAACTGCCTGCACCTTTTGCTCTTGCTGATAAAACAAAAAGTGAATTTTTGTACTTAATGTAGCCTGATCTTGAAATACGGGTAAAACGGGGAAGACTTAAAAGTATAAGGGCAAAAACTGTGACTTTTATTGAAGGATTAAAAACACTTGAAAGCATAAGTGCCAGAAGAACTCCTGGAAAAGCCATTTGAGTACTTATAAGCTTCATTATGATTTTATCTGTCAAACCACCGAACCAGCCGGACAAAGAACCAAGCAAAGTTCCAGTTATAAGTCCTGAAAGCATTACAGTAAAACCGATGACCATTGAAATTTTAAGACCGCATAAAATTCTGCTGAAAACATCTCTCCCAAGATGATCTGTTCCAAGAAGATGAGCGGAACTGAAAGAAAGAAATTTCTGTGAAGTATCTGTTTTTAAAGGGTCGTAAGGAAGATAAATGAGGCCTGCAACCATTAATAAAAAAACAAAAGAGAACATTATAAATCCGGTAAGAAAAGTTTTGTTCTGAAAATATTTTTTCATTTTGCTGCCTCCTTATTTCTGGAAGACTTTGTTCTTGGGTCAATAATTGAATAAAGCATATCAACTGCAAAATTGCAGAAAAGTGTTAAAAAAGCGAGGTAAAGGGTCAGTCCCTGGATTAAGGGAAAATCTCTGTCAGAAATGGATTTGATGATAAGACTGCCAATTCCAGGAAGTGAAAATACCTTTTCAACAATAAGTGAGCCGCCAAAAATATCTGCAGTTATAAGTCCCAGTGTTGTAATTGAAGGAAGCAGTGCATTTCTTAAAACATGGCGGAAAATAACCTGTGTTTCGTTTAGTCCTTTGCTTCTGGCTGTTCTGACATAATCCTGTTTAAGTTCATTATCGATGCTTGTTTTGATGTAACGGCAAAGAATTGATGATGAGCCTAAGGCAATGGCGAAAGAAGGAAGAATAAGGCTTGAAGGTCCGTTGTAATCTACAGAAGGCAGAAGATTAAAGGTAACGGTAAAAACAAGAATAAGAAGTATTCCTGTGCAGAAAGACGGAATTGAAACCCATATCTGACTGATTGTGGACAAGGCAATAAAGAATTTGTTTTTGCCTGTGGCGGCAAACAGTATTCCAAAAAAAAGTCCCAGAACTACAGTGATTAAAAGAGATAAAAAAGCAAGGGCAGCTGTAGTTTTAAGGGACCCTTTAATTAAATCAAAAACTTTCTGGTCGTATCGATATGAATTTCCCAGATCTCCGTGGAGGGCGCCTCCAATCCACTTAAAATAGCGGATATAAAGGCTCTGGTCCAATCCCAGCTCAGACCGTTTTTGAATAATCTGTGCTTCTTCTGCTTCTGCTCCCAGAATAGCTGTAGCAGGATCACCTGGCAAAACCTGAAAGGTCAGAAATGTAACAAGTGTTACAAGGAAGAGGGTTGTAAAAAAGTTAATTGCTTTGCCGAGATAAGTTTTCATAACTTACGACCGATAGTTTGTTGAGCTAACTAACGTTAGTTTTTATAGTACATCTCTGAAAGGGGATAATAAGAAACAGGATACTGTTTGAATCCCATTAAGTTTTTATCCATTGCAACATTGTTATAAAGATCACAGATAAATACAGCTGGAGCATTTACTGTAAGGATTTCCTGACATTTTTTGTAAAGCTCAACCCGTTTAGAATTATCAGTTTCTGTTTCTGCCATTTTAAAGATCTGGTCATATTCAGGATTATTAAAGCCGGTAAAGTTTCTTTTGTATGTTGAAACATAACGGATAAGGATTTCTGAAGGATCAAGTTTTCCAGAGAAGGCAATAACTGTGGCTTCGTAATTTGCTTTTGTATAAACCTGATCAAGCCATGTAGTCCATTCAATGAGTTTAAGACTACAGTTAATGTTCAGTTCTTTAAGCTGATCAGAAATGATCTGAGCGGCATTTACGTGTATCGGGTAGTTTGATGGAACAGTAATTTCCAGATCAAAGCCCTGTGGATATGCAGAAGCAGCCAAATATTCTTTTGCTTTTTCAAGATTGTAAGGGGTGTATCCTGAAAGCTGATTGTTGTAATATTCTGCCATTATAGGACTGAAGTTTGAGTAAATTTCTGTAGCTGCTCCATCCAGGGCACCATTGATTACTGCCTGTTTGTTTACTGCACAGCTGATGGCAAGGCGTACATTCAGGTCTGAAAGAGGGCCTTTGCTTGTATTCATACCAAAAATCTGTGCCATGTTCTGTGGTTCATAATTTACTTTGTATTTCTTTTCAAGAGTTTTTGCATTACCTGCAGTTACTTCCTGTATCATATCAAGCTGACCAGATTTGAGGGCTGCCATTGCAGCACTTTCATCACTGATGATGTAAATTTCACAAACAGGAATTTTTCCGGCTTTTTCAGGGTTCCAGTAGTTTTCGTTTTTTGTAAGAACAATTTTCTGATGAAGTTCGTAGTTATCCAGTTTGTAAGGACCTGTACCGCAGGCATTTGTTTTTGAATAATCAAAACCTTTTTTGAGGATAGGATTGATTGCAAGGGTAATGAAACCGGCTGCAGGTTTTGAAAGTTTAACTGCAACTGTATAGTTGTCCAGAGCTTTTACTTCTTCAACGATGTGAAGCTTGTCGTTGCGTTTTGTATAACCATTAAGTCCGGCAAGATTTTCATAAGTCCATACAACATCTTCTGCTGTAAGTTCCTGACCGTTATGGAAAGTGATTCCCTGGTGAAGTTTGAAAGTGTAAGTAAGTTTATCTTCAGAGATTGTGTATTCTCTGGCAAGGTTTGGATAAACAGCACCAGTAGAATCAAAGCCCATAAGACCTTCGTAAATGTTGTAGTTAACTGCAGCTGTATCTGTTGATGCAGATTCCCAAGGGAAGAAGCTGTCTGGTTCAGTAAGCATGTTCATGCGTAAAACGTTATAGTCTTTTTTTGTTCCGCAGGAAAGAAGAGAAAGTGAAAGCACTGTAAGTGCCATGTATTTTATGAGTTTCATATTATTTAGTTCCTTTTTTGTTGAGTTCAATTGCTTTTTTTACACCGTAAAGAGTAAGTTCCGGGATAATCTGATCGAAAATTCCGTAAGATTCGAAAATTCTTGTAAATCCGCCTGTACCGATAATAAAAGGTTTAGAATCCTTAAAAACTTCTGTTTTAATTTTCTGGCTGATTTCTTTGATTGCACCGGCAGTACCAAAATAGATTCCGGATTGAATGGATTCAATTGTGGCAGTTCCGCATGCCTTGTCGGCTTTTATGATTTCCACATTTGGAAGTTTAGATGTACCGTCGGCCAGAGACTGTACAGACATTTTAAGACCCGGGAGAATTGAAACTCCAAGGAAGTCTTTGTCTTTTGACAGTGCCTGAATTGTTGTGGCTGTTCCAAGATCAACAATGATGATGTCTTTATCATTGTGAATTGAGGCAGCTCCAATTCCGTTTGCGATTAAATCTGCACCAACTTCTTTCGGGTTTGCAACCTTAAGTTTAAGACCAGTTTTAATACCAGCCTGAATAAACAAAGGCTCGCATCCAAAATATTTGAGGATTGCGCTTGAAAGAGAATAGTTGATTTGTGGAACTACAGAGCAGATTCCGATTTGTGTGATTTTTGCAGGATCGATTGAGTTTTCCCGCAGAACAGAGCGAAGGAAGATTCCAATTTCGTCAGAAGTTGAATTTCGATGGGTAGTCTGTCTAAACTGCAGAATCAGTTTGTCCCCGTCAAAAACACCACCAGCGATGTTAGAATTTCCAACATCAATTGTAAGAGTCATAGTACCTGTCCTTTCAGTGTGAACTGATTTTGATCAAGTCTATTTGAGGAATGTTTGCTTCCAGAGGAAGCGGATTAAAAAGTCACTGCCGTCAACGACGGTCAATGCTTAATTGAAATGTACAACTTATAAAAATAAATTTAAAGTAAGTTTCTATAAATTCATATTTAATAGTGTATAATTTATTGATTATGAAAATTGTAATTGTTGGTGCAGGCTTCACAGGAATTCAGCTGGCAAAACGCCTCATAAATGGAAAAAACGATGTAGTTTTGATTGATAATGATGATGAAGTTGTTCGTCATGCTTCAAACAGTCTTGACTGCGATGTAATTCAAGATGCAGGAAACAATCTTGAAACACTGGAAAAAGCAGGAATAAAAGATGCAGACGCTCTTGTCTGTGTAACTGCCAGTGATGAAATCAATATGATTACCTGTTCTCTTGTTGATGCGGTTTATCCTGAAGTTTTAAAAATCGCACGTGTAAGAAATTATGCGTATTATGTTGATACAGCTTCTGTAGAAAAGGATGAAAAAAATGTCCGTCCTTTATATGGAATTGATTTTATGGTTCATCCGGATGTTGAAGCTGCGGAAGCTATTGTTAATGCGGCAAAACACGGTGCAATTGCTGATGTAATGCCTTTTGGAAATGAATATGAACTTGTTCGCGTAGCAATTGAAAAAGGCAGCCGTCTTGAAGGCCAGCAGCTTATGAGCATTCGAAAGATTACAGACAGACCTGTAATCGTGGCTTATGTAGAACATGGTGGTGAAACAAGTCTTCCAAGTGGTGATACTGTAATTTGTGAAGATGACTGTATTGGTGTTCTGATGCTTAAACAGGATATTCCTGAGTTTCTTAAATTGTGCGGAACAAAACTTAAGAAAATTAAAAAGATAGCAATTGTCGGTGCCGGAAGAATCGGTCTGATTGTTGCAGAAAAACTTATTCACAGAAAATCAAATCTTCTTACACGCCTCTTTAACAAAAACGGAATCCCGACACAGGAATTTGTAATTATTGATAGTGATGAAGAAAAAACAAAGTACGCTGAAGAAAAATTCTCCGGAGTAAAAGTGTTCTGTGCAGATGTAACAGAAGAGGGATTTATTGAAGAAGAAGGTATTGATAAATACGATCTGGTAATCTGTGCAACTCATAATCACGAAATGAATATTGTAACTGCGGCTTACTTTGAATCTCTTGGTGTTCCAAACAGTATTGCTCTGGTTGGAAACAATGCTTTTGGTGAAGTTGCCCGCAGAATCGGAATTGAAGTTGCAGTTCCTATAAGAGATACAGTTGTCGACAGTATTATGAGTCATCTTAAAGGAAAAGCCGTAACTGGAGTTCATACAGTAAATGACGGTTCTCTTGAAATTGTAGAAGTTACTGTTAATGACGACAGTCCTGTTATTGGACATACTCTTCGGGATATTGCAGAAAGCGGAAAATTCCTTGTTCTTATGATGCAGAAACATGGTGATGATGAATACATAATTCCAATCGGAAGTACCATAATGGAATCAGGTGATGAAGTTGTAATGATTACAACTGCTGAAGCAAACGGACACGTTCTTAAAAAATTCGGGAATATAGACTGATGATTGAAACAAAAACTATGATGACAAGGGTTTTTGCATTCATCCGTATGTTCTGCATTATCCTTTCGATTATTGCTACTTTTTTTCTTATTCCAATAGGAACAGCTTTCTTTCTTGGCGAAAACATAGCCATAAAACCGTTTTTAATTCCACTTGTCTGTATGTGGATTCCCGGGGTGGTTCTTTATTACGCCGGAAAAAGACTTAAAGTTAAAATGGGTACACGAGAAGTATTCGTTTTTGTAAGTTTTGCCTGGGTTGCAATCAGTGTTTTTGGTGCTCTTCCTCTGTATATTGGTGGCTGGGTTTCAAATTTTACAGATGCAGTTTTTGAAGGAGTCAGCGGTTTTACAACTACCGGTGCAACAATTATTACAGATCTTGAAATAATTCCACGGTCAGTAAATTTATGGCGCATGGAAATGCACTGGCTTGGTGGTATGGGAATTATTGCCTTAACAACAGCTATTCTTCCTTTACTGGGCATTGGTGGATTTAATCTTGTAAAGGCAGAATCTACAGGACCTGAAAAAGGAAAGATTACGCCGAAAATGGCAAATACAGCTAAAGCACTGTGGACAATCTATTTTGTTCTTACAGCTCTTGAAACTGTAATTCTTATGTTCTGTGGAATGGATTTTGTAGATGCCCTTGGACATGCTTTCTCTACTCTGGGAACTGGTGGATTCAGTTCCAGAAATGCAAGTGTGGGCGGATTTGAAAACCTTTCTGTAGAAATTGTATGTACTGTTTTTATGTTCCTTGCAGGAGTAAACTTCAGCCTTTATTTCTACCTTTTAACTGGAAAATTTGAAGAGATAAAAAACAACAGTGAACTTAAGGCTTATGTTTCTATTTTTGTAATTGTTATTCTCTGTCTGACTTTAACACTTGTAAAATATTACGGCGGATTTGGAACTGCTTTAAGATATGCAAGTTTTCAGGCAGCTTCAATTATGAGTACCACCGGTTTTGGAACTGCTGATTTTACGCAATGGCCTCCGGCTGCTCAGTTCTTTATTTTCATGCTGTTTTTTATAGGCGGCTGTTCCGGTTCAACTTCAGGTGGATTTAAGGTAATCCGCTGGGTTATTTTAAGCAAAAAAGCAAAAACTGAAATGCTCCGTATGCTTCATCCTCATGGAGTTTTTAGTGTTCGTGTAGATGGTGCCGGTGGAAGAAATGATCTGGTTTTAAATATTGCCGCATTCATTTACGTTTATCTGCTGCTGGCATTTATTACAACTTTTGTAGGAACTGTGGGCGGACTTGATGTATTCCAGAGTTTTACAGCAAGCCTTAGTATGCTTGGTAGTATTGGACCTGCTTTTGGTCCTTTCAGTGAATACAGCTGGATTCCAGGATTTGTAAAATGGTGGTACTGTTTTGTAATGATTGCAGGTCGTCTGGAAATTTATAATCTTGTAATTCTTTTTACCCGGGCATTCTGGAAAAAATAATGGATTTTACCGGTATTTCTAACGAAAAAAAGCAAAATGCAGATTGAAGAATAAATTTTGTTTAGAATTCAGGTTAGAAGCTGGTATAAAAAAAAATATCAATTACAATAAAAGAGTAAGATAAATAAACAGGAAGGAGAAAAAAATGAAAAAATTATTATTTGTTCTTGCAGTTATTGCTTCATTATTTGCAGCAGGATGTAAGAAATCTTATCATCTGGAAAGCTATGAAAATGAGTGGTTTTTGATTAATATCGAACAGAATGGAGTTAATGTTTCACCTTATCTTATGGGCGTTGAAGCAACTCTGACAGGTGAAAAGGTTTCTTCAAATACTCTCAAAATTACAGGATGTTCAGGAATTAATCAGTATTTTGGTGAAATCAAGTTTAAGGGAGACAAAATTTCTGTAGGCGATAAGATGGGTTCTACAAAAATGGCAGGAGCTCCTGAAGCTATGGAGTTTGAGGATCTGTTCCTTAAAGGTCTTACTGGTGCTGACAAAATTTATTTAGAAGCTACTGGTGAAGCAGTTATCCTTAAAATTGAAAATACTAAAGATAATATTACTTTGCTTTTTAGCTAATAAAAAAAATAAAGAAAAAGGGGACTGTCCAAAAAGTAATGAC
>JAEDGQ010000065.1 GCA_016297415.1 Treponema sp. | reverse complement strand
TGAGCCTGTCGAAGGACTCAATGACCGCTACAGTCATTACTTATTGGACAGCCCCCATTTTTCTGCCGTAGACCATGTTATTCTTTTAAGAGTTTGTCTACTTCGTCCTGTGTAAGGGAGATTTTAAGATCTTTTAACTGTTTGTTAAGTTCTGATTCTTTTTTTTCCAGTTTTTCGAGAATTGAGGTTCTGTATGAATTGTTTTTTGAGTTTTCTTTTGAAGGATTGTTAGCAGAACTGCTTAAGAGTTTGTCTAATTCATCCTGTGAAATTGAGCATTCATTCATTGTTCAATCTTTGTCCTTAAAATTAGTTAAACTGTTTAGACCAGTCGTTAAGAAGTACATTCATCTGAGGTTCAGCTTTTTCTGAGTCTGTTTTTACAGCTTCTGTAAGGTAAGGAAATATAACTCTTTCCTTTAAGCTTTCCCAGCGTGCCGGAAATGGCTGAGGCTGCTGTAAAAGGGAAGCATCAGGAAGGTTTCCAAGCAGGTTTCTGTAACAGGCAGGAAAAATATGTTCGTTTACATTTATAATTGAACTGAAACCACCGGCAATACCGAATGTAGCTGTGTCCAGCTGCATCATTTCCTGACGTTCCAGCATAAGTTTCTGATTCTGTTCCTGGAAAAACCACTTTATGAATACTGCGGCATTTTCAGGATTTTTAGCCTTACTGTAGATTCCCATAGAAACAATATTATCTCTTACAGGAAGTTTACCGTTAATGCTTAACCATCTGTAGTCAATATCGTTAAGCTGTTCATATCCGATATTAAAAATTGTAGAAGCTGTAGTGTATGCAAAAAGAGTTCTGCCGGAAGTAACCTGTCTGTATTTTGGAGTGTACAGATATTTAAATTCAAAGTCCAGTTCGGCAGTTGTGGACTGGTTACATTCTGTAGTCCAGTTTTTAATGAATTGAACAGATTTATTAAGTTTGTCCTGATTCCAGCTGAAGGAAGTTCCCTTTTCTTTAAATACAGGACCATTTTCTTTTGTTACGAGATAAAGAAAATCTTCATCCCAGCTTGGTCCAAAGCCCATCTGAGAGTATGTACCGTCTTTGTTTGTAAGGTTGTATTTCCCGGCTGCTTCTTTTACCTGGTCCAGAGAAACCATACATTTTTCACTTATGTATTCCTGATTTTTTGTTGAAAAAATCATAAGCGGAAGATCAAAACTTACAGGAATAAGATACTGTTTTCCAGAAACTGTTCCGTAAGAAATAAGCTGTGAATAAAAAATGTCTGTATTTACGCTGTCTTTGCCCAGGAGGGCATCCAGCTCTCTGTAATTTTTTCTTGTGCGGGAATTTTTAAGCCAGGAACCGATAATAAGGTCTGGTTTTTCTTCATCTCTTGCAGGAGGAAGGGAATTTGACAGGCCTGTCTTAAAAACGATAATGGCTTTTGTTTTATTTTGTGATGAATTGAAAAGTTCTGCATAACTTACCATCTCTTTTCTGTCAGTCCAGATGATGAAAGTGTTTTTGTGAGAATTTGTTTTGCAGCCTGAAAGAACTGCCAGAGAAACGAAAAATGTAGAAACAAGCAGAAATGCTGCAAAAATTTTTTTCATAACACAATTATATATTAAAAAAACAACTGTGGGGAGTGATTATAAACAGAATGTTAGTTAACTGAGCAGATGCAAAAAAAGGGGATGTCCAAAAAGTTCAACTTGCGGTGGTTGAGCCACAATCTGCGGTGGTTGAGCTTGTCGAAACCACCATATTTAGTGCAATGGTCATTTCGACAGGTGGTTCCTGAGCCCTTCGACAGGCTCAGGAACCACCTGTCGAAGGGCTCAATGACCGCTACAGTCATTACTTATTGGACAGCCCCCTTTTCTGTTTATTGTTGCGTTTATTACATTTTGTCAGCACATTCGTAAATTGCTGAATAAACTGTATCAATCATGTTTTCTTCCACGCTTGAGAATGCTACCCGAAGAGTTGATGAATCAATTGAGATTGTACCAATCTGTTTTTCTTCAAGAATCTTCTGACGGAGAGCTTCTGCATTTATGTTTGTATGGAAGCTCATGAAGTAACCTGAATTGAAAGGAAGTGGTTCAAGGTTTTTGCTTGTATGAGTTGAAACAAACTTTTTAACAGCCTTGTATCTTCCTTCAAGAATATCTCGGTAAGCTTTTTTCTGGCCTTCAATTGCAGGGTCGCTGAAAGCTCTTAATGCCAGGCTCTGGCTTGGAGTTGAAGAGCAGCTTACTGAAGAACGGATAAGACCCATAAGTTTCTTTTCGAGGGCTTCGTAGTGTTCTTCTGTAAGGCCTTTTCCTGCAAAAGTAAGGAAGCCTGAACGGAATCCCCATACAAAGTCTTCTTTTGTCGGACCGTCAATTTTTACTGCCAGAACGTTTTCGTGAAGATCTGCAAATTCAGCAAAGAGTGACTGTGGATAAATATCTTTTTCGTAGTTGAGGCCAAAGTATGCATCATCGTCCCAAACAAGAACTTTTGCACCTTTTTCTGCAACATCACGGATGATTTTTACAATCTGAGCAGCTTCTGCATTTGTTGGTGAATAACCTGAAGGGTTCTGAGGGAAGTTAAGAAGAACTCTTACATAACCTGTTTCTGCTTCTTTTTCTACAGCTGCTTTGAATGAGTTAAGGTCGAAGCCGTCATCAGCAAAAAGATTAAATGTGTGAAGCTGTGAGTTACGGCGTGTTTCTACAACAAGTGCGTAATTGTCCCAGCTTGGATTTGCAGCAAGAAGAGGTTTGTTTTCGTCGATAAAAAGATCTGACAGGTAAGAGATACCGGCTGTAAGTCCTGGAACTACAACAGGAAGGGAAGTTGTCTTGCCTTTAAGACCAGGGTTCTTTCTGAACATAAGTTCTTTCCACAGAGTACGAAGCTCCGGGATACCGGCAGTTGGAGCATAAGCTACCAGCTCTCCGGCAGAGAGTTCAGGTGCATATTTATGCACAGCTTCAAGGATTGCCGGTTTGCCGTTTACAATTGTTGTTCCGATTGTGGCATTTGCAACCTTACCGAATTTTTTTGCTTCTCCACCCTGAGAAATAATTCCTCTAGGGAAGAAGATTCTTGTTCCTAAGTCTGAAAGGAGTTCACCTGGGGTTGTACCAGCCAGGATCTGGTTCAATTCTTGTGCTAATGGGTTCAACATGGTAAAGTATGATAATAATTTGCTTTATCATAGTCAATTATTGAATGCATAAAAATTGCATAAATATACAGTTTTAAGGTTTAAAATGGAAAAAAATAACATTTCAAAAAATATAGACCCTGCGCTTTTTGATGATTGCAAAAAAGTTATTGCAGCGTGTCGTAAAGAAGCTTCAAAGCGTCTTATTGGTCAGAATCAGGTAATCGATGGTATTCTGACAGCATTAATTACAGGGGGACATGTTCTTCTCGAAGGTGTTCCAGGTCTTGCAAAAACTCTGGCTGTAAAAACTTTTGCCGAGATTTCCGGAATGGATTTTAAGCGCATTCAGTTTACTCCAGATCTTCTGCCTGCAGATGTAAGCGGTACTCTTATTTACCAACAGGGAAGCGGAAAATTCTCTGTACGCAAGGGGCCGGTTTTTACAAACATTGTACTTGCAGATGAAATTAACCGTGCACCTGCAAAGGTTCAGTCAGCTCTTCTTGAAGCTATGGCCGAAAAACAGGTAACAATCGGCGAAGAAACTTATGAACTTCCTGATCCGTTCCTTGTTCTTGCAACACAGAATCCTATTGAACAGGAAGGAACTTACAATCTTCCTGAAGCAGAACTTGACCGGTTCCTCATAAAAGTGCTTGTTGATTATCCTTCACAGCAGGAAGAAATTCAGATTGTAAAAACAGCTGGAAAGACTGCAGAAATCCCTGTAAAAAAAGTTCTTTCTGCAGAAAAAATTAAAACTCTTCAGGAACTTCTTGATCAGGTTGTTTGCGATGAAAGAATTGTTGAATACATTGTTTCAATCGTGTCAGTAACAAGAACTGTTTCTACAGATACAAGAAAAAGCGATATTTCAAAATACATTTCTTTTGGTGCATCTCCACGTTCCGGCATAGCACTTCTTCAGTGTGCAAAGGTAAAGGCCATGTTCAACGGCCGTTCTTTTGTTTTGCCGGAAGATGTAAAGGAAGCTGCCCCGGAAGTTCTCCGTCACAGACTGGTGCTTTCATACGAAGCTGCAGCTGACGGTGTAAATGCAGATCATATCATTTCCAAAATTCTCGAATTTGTACCAGTTCCATAGTCTTCTGCCTTTTATCAGGGAAACAAATGGCTAAATTATTAAAAGACAGCAAAAAAGGACTTGTACAGCGTTCATCTCTTCTCCATATTGCGGCAATGACCCTTGCTGACCACATGAAAAGTGGTACGTTTAAATCTCTTTATCGGGGGCAGGGCATTGAGTTTTGTGATGTCCGTGAATATTTAAACGGGGATAATGTGCGTGCCATTGACTGGAATGTTACAGCCAGAATGGGAAAGCCTTTTATCAAACAGTATGAGGAAGACAGGGAACTGCAGGTATTTTTTGTAATAGACCGTTCTCTTTCCATGCATACAGGCACAGGAGAGAAGTCAAAAGTTGAAACTGCATCAGAAACAGCGGCTCTTCTTCTGCTGGCTGCGGAACATAATTCATCTCCTGTTGGTGCTGTTTTTTTTGACGGACAGATCCGGTTCAGTACAATGGCAAAATCGGGCCGCCAGCATGTAATGATGCTTTTAAGCCGTCTTGATGAAAGTGATAAAGAAATCGAAAAAGGTTCAGTTCTGTCCAGTGCTCTGGCAGGTGCCTTTAAGCTTCTTAAAAAACGCAGTCTTGTCTTTGTAATCAGTGATTTCCGTGCAGACGGATGGCAGGAAAATCTTGCCAGACTTGCAGTCAGAAACGATGTTGTTGTACTTAAAATAACAGATTCCATTGACAGCGATATTCCGGATATTGGAACTGCAGGTTTTTTTGATCCAGAAAGCGGAGTTATCAGAAAATTTCCTACATCCTTTAAAAAGTTCAAAACACTCTGGTTTGAAGACAACAGAAACCGCACAGATGCCTGGAAAGAGTTTTGTCTGAGACACGGGGCATATCCTCTTATTCTTTCAACTTCTGAAGACCCTGCAATGGTTCTTAACCGCTTTTTTACAAGAAGGGGACGTAAATGAGTTTAAGACGCCTTCTTTTAAAAGCCTGTGTTTTGTTAAGCCTGTTTTCTCTTTCTCCTGTTTTTGCCCAGAATTCCGGGGTAGTACAGATTCTTATGCCTAAAACTGTGTATACAGGAGACAGGTGTGAGTTAAAGTATGTATTTCATTCGGATGCGGATCTGTTCAGTGACAATATTACGGGGCAGGTAACTTCCTTTATGGAATTAAATGCCCAGTGGCCTTCCTTTGATAAATTTTCTGACAAGTGTTTTATTCAGAATGTAGAACTGGAGCGTTCCGGTTTTGAATACACACTTACTCTCAGTTTTATTCCATGGAAAGCCGGTGTAATTGACTTTGCTGCCTTTGACCTGGCAGGGCTTATCAGATATACGGTTGATCCTGAAAAGCCTGGCACAGGAGCAGTTTTTTTAATCGATTTTGAACCTATTACTGTAAATTCAATATCAGAAAAACTTGGCATAGATTCCATTCAGCCATCCAGCGGACCTGCTGTAGTTCCTGGTACAGTCTGGATTCTGGCAGTACTGGCATTTGTGTTTATAGCAGTCTGTGCAGTTATATTTTTAATTATTATTCGTCTGCCAGACCTTCTTCTCCTTACTGCAAATTCAAGAGCTGTATTCCGCAGAAAGAGAATCTGCAAAAAAACAGTTAAGCTTCTGAGAAAACTCCTTAAATCAAAAAAATCAGATATGGAATTTTGTCAGGAACTTAAGGTTATTGTTACAGACTATCTGTGCAGCCGGTTTGACAAAGGTTTTAATGTTCTTACAACAAAAGAAATTTACGTAAAATTCAGGGAAATCTGCTGTGACAGTCTGACAGAAAATCAGGAAGGGGCAGCACAGTGTTTTACAGAGGTTTTGAGCCGATGTGATTACATTCGCTTTGCAGCTGGTTCCATTGATGCTGCAAGACAGCCGGCGGAAGAATATGAAGCTTCCCTTAAAACAGGTGAACGTAAGAGGCTTGTAAATCTTTGCATTGATGCAGTTGAAAAAATCAGACAGGAGGAAGAGTAATGCCATCATTTGAAAATCCTGCAGCTTTTCTGCTTCTTCTTGCTCTGCCGGTGCTGTATTTTCTCAGGGCACTTAAAATCTTTAAGCCGGTAGCTCTTCCACTTGTTTTTTCAGACTGGGAAGGAAAGAGTTTTAAATGGGATGGAAAAATTACAAAAATTTCAGAAATCATGGCATTTGTTTTCTGTGTTCTTGGTTATATTATTCTTGTTTTTGCTGCTGCGGAACCAGTGATTCATCATCAGGAAAAGATTTATACTTCTAAAGGTGCTGATATTCTTTTTGTACTTGATACAAGTCCTTCTATGGCGGCAAAGGATATAGCAAACATGTCTCGTCTTACAGCTGCAAGAACAGGCATTCATACTCTTGTAAATTCAAATAAAGGGGCATCATTTGGCCTTGTTGCTATGGCAAGTGAGGCTGCTGCTGTTGTTCCTCCAACAATTGACCATGAACTTTTTCTTCGTCAGCTGGATTCTCTTGTTATTGGCGGACTGGGGGAAGGTTCTGCCATTGGAATCGGCTTAAGCAGTGCTGTTTATCATCTTCTGTCTTCATCGGCTCCAAAAAAATGTATCGTGCTGATTACTGACGGTGAAAACAATGCAGGTTCAATTCATCCTGATACTGCTGCCCGTCTTGCAAGAGATAACAATATTACTCTGTATACATTTGGAATTGGAACTAAAGGAACTGTTCCAATTGAATATATTGATCCTCAGACCGGAAAGGTTCATTCAGGATGGTATGATTCAGATTTTGACAGTACAACACTGGAAGAAATAGCAGCAACTGCCGGAGGCAGGTATTTTGGAATTGAATCTACAGCTGCTCTTTCCGATGCCCTGTCCTCAATCAGCCGGAAACAGAGTGTAGTTCAGACTTTCCATTACAAAACTGCAGATGAAAAATTGTTCCCATATCTGCTTGCTGCTTCAGCTGTATTTTTTATACTGGCATGGGTAATCAGAAGAATATTATTGAGGGAGATTTTGTAATGATAGCCATTGAAAGACCTTATGCATTTCTTTTTCTGCTTCTGACTATTCCCACAGGCTGGCTTTGTTTTTATAGAATTGCCCGGATTTCTGGAAGAATAAAAGCCGGAAAACGTCTGAGCCTCAGATTAAAAATCAGGACAATTTTCAGACTTCTGGCTTGTGTTTCCATTGTTTTTGCTTTTGCAGGTATTTCCTGGGGAAGCAGAACTTTTCCTGTACAGAAGAGCGGGGATGCTGTCAGCCTTGTGTTTGATATTTCTTACAGTATGACTGCCAGAGATGCTCCCGGAGGAATAAGCCGTCTGGAAGCTGCAAAACTGTATGCTTTTAATCTCCTGAAACGAATGGAAGGAGTTCCTGTTTCTGTTGTTATTGCAAAAGGTGACGGTGTAATTGCGGTTCCTTTAACTGATGATTCCGCTGCAGTAGAGGCAATCCTTTCCAGTCTTTCTCCTGAACTTATGACAAGTGCCGGTTCTTCAATCGGTAAGGGAATTACTGCCGCCATAAAATCTTTTCCTTCAAATATGGCACAGGCAAGTCATATCTGGGTTTTTACAGACGGTGACGAAACTGACAATGGACTTGCCTCTGCACTTGAAGACGCAGCCCGTTTTGCATTCCCTGTAACTCTTGTTGGTTTTGGTACTGCTAAACCTGTTGAAGTTACAGCAGGAGACGGAAAAACAAAAGTAAAAACATCTCTCAGAGCAGGCAGAATGATTGATTACGCTGCCGCTGCCAGCAAAAAAGCTGTAATGCCACATCGCAAAGCCAGCGCTTATGCAGATGCAATTACATATATTTCAGCAGACTCGGAAGGTTCAGGCTGGATTCTCTTAAAACAACTGGCTGGAAAAGCAGCTGTTTCAGAATCTTATGATATGAAAAGTGTGCCTCGCCATGGTATTTTTATTTTCCTTACAATTTTCTTCCTGATCTGTTCTTTTGCAGCAGGTGAAATTAATACAGACATTTTGAGTGGTGGAAAATCTTCAATAATGATGGTTTTTATTCTCTGTTCGCTTTTTACATCCTGCAATTCAGGTAAATCAACTGTTTTAAATGGTTCCTTTGCCTGGCATCAGAAAAAATATCAGAATGCAGCTGCAAATTTTTTAAGGGCCTGGACAGAAGGTCAGAAAGAGCAGAACCAGAAATTAAGCGATTATGCAGCTTATAACCTGGCATCTACTTACATTATGCAGGAAGAATACGAAGCAGCACTGAACCGTCTTGAACAGGTTTCTCCGGAGGCTGATTCAAAACTTAAAAGCAGAACTTACTATAACATGGGAATAATTGCCAGCCGCACAGGAGATTATAAAAAAGCAGGAGACTTCTTTAAGTTTGCCATAATTGAAGACGGTTCAAATATTGATGCAAAAATCAATCTGGAGTTTTCTCAGCAGCAGCTGGAAAGCAGGCAGGCTAAAAGTGCAGAAAAACAGATGTCATCTGTTCAGATAGATAAAAATGAAGCATCTCTTGCAGATGCCGTTTATACACTTATTCAGCAGCAGGAGCAGGAACGATGGAAAAGACTTCAGTCAAACAAGAAAAACGATTCCACATTAGATTACTAAGATTTTTTGCTGTTCTGATTTTAGGCGTTTCTGCTTCTGCCTTTGGTAAGACACCTTCTCCTCAGGAAATCCGTAGTCTGGTAGTTGAACCTGATTCCCCAACTTTTTTTACTGCTCAGGAAAACGGATATACATTGAAAATTCCTGATGTTCAGCCTTCTGTTGTACAGACAGATCTGCCTCAGCTGCCACCTGGAGTTGTATATATTTCGTCAAAAAAAGAAGAATACATTGATCAGAAAGGCCAGCGTGGTACTGCCGTTCATTTATGGTTTAATTTTAAGGATACAGGACCAGTTCACCTTCCTCCGCTTATTGTTCTTGTAGGAAAACGAACTTATTATCTTCCTTTTGGAGATGCTGTTGTTTACGAAAACCCTGCAGTTATTTCTCCAGTTATGGAAATAAGTTTTGAAACAGGTGTTACAGAAATTTCTTCCATCGATGGAATCCGAAGATTTACAGCAAAAGCCGGACAGGAAATAATCTTTACAGTAAATCTGAAATACTTTGTACAGATTATTCAGTTTAACTGGAAGCTTCCTGAAAACTCAATATTTAAGGAACTGGAGCGGTATGAAATTACCCGAGGTGTTCCGGTTGGTACGGACTTTTCATCAGCATCGCTGCCTGTTGCCCGTTTTTCCTGGAAACCGCTTGTAGAAGGATCTTATTCACTTCCAGATATTATGATTTTTGCCACAGCCTACAACGGAAGCCGCAAAATTGTACAGGTTCCTGCCTGCCAGATAAAGGTTTCTGCATATTCTGGTGGAGAAGTTAAAGCTGCCCATGGAAATTCCAGATTCTATGATGCATCCGGAGTTTTTGACTCTGCATTCGCTGTAAAAAGAAGCGGAGAATCCGAAAAAAGAGGCTCTGCAATTACAGTTGAAGACTGTGAAAAATTAGCTTCTCTCCGTTCAAAAGAGCGTCATTCATTCCCTGGAAAAAAAATTGCTGCCCGGAGAAGAGAGTTTGAAAATTATCTTGGACTTTCTAACAGAGCGGGAGAAATCAGGGAGCCTGTAGTCATTTCATTCTTTGTACTGACTCTTGTGATGATTTTACTGTCTTTATTCTTCTTATTGTTCAAAAAACATAAGCATGGAATTCTCTTATTAGCAGTTTCCGGAATTTTTACAATAATTTCGGTGTGGGGAATTTTTGAACTTATTCCGGATTATGGAATCTTCTGCGGTGGCATTATTAGTCCTGTGCCTGAAAAAATAACCTCATCAGTTCACACTTATGAAGGGGGGCTGCGTGTAAAAATTTCAGAAGAAGCAGGTGACTTTTATTATATTGAATCTTCAGATGTAAACGGCTGGGTTTTAAAAGACCTTGTTTACGAAATTGAATAGGAAAGTAAAATGGATTTTGGTGATATTTTAAATCAGTGGAATGAACAGCAGAAGTCTCAGGCAAAAAAAGCTAAAACACCACAGACTCAGGTAAGCCATAAAAAAGCCAATGCGCCTACAAGAGAAGAAAAAGAACTTGCAAAAGCCGGCTGTAAAATGACTCCTGAAGAACTTATGGAAAAACAGGCTAAAACAGCCATTAATCCAATGGAACTCTGGCTCAGAAGATACGGAATTACAGATAAAGACAAACTTGCAGAACAGAGTGAAGAAGCGGGACGAATGGAAAACCGTGAATATTTACGGACAATGAGGCCTGAAGCAAGAATTGACCTTCACGGCTTAACCCGCGATGAAGCCTGGCTAAGACTGGAAGGGTTCGTTAATGACTGTCTGAGAAAAGGCTATAAAAAAATCGAAATTGTTCACGGAAAAGGCATTCACAGTCATGGAACAGATCCTGTTCTTGGTCAGATGGTAAGAACTTTTATTGAACAGAATAAACATCTTGGAACCAGCGGCCATAATGATAAAAATCATGGCGGTTCCGGAGCAACCTGGGTTTTATTAAAATAAAAACTGAAACTTTATTGATTATTCGTGGTTTTATAGATAACTTATACTACTATAATACTTCATCTTTTTTTACAGGAAACGTCATTGGAAGATTTATACTCAGTTCTTGGTGTAGACAGAAGTGCTGACCAGAACCAGATAAAAACAGCATACAGAAAACTGGCAATGAAATATCATCCGGATAAAAATCCCGGAGATAAAGTTGCCGAAGAAAAATTTAAGAAAATTTCTGCGGCTTATGACGTTCTTGGTGATGAAGAAAAAAAACGCAATTATGATCTTTATGGCGCTTCAGGTAACAGCGGCACTGATTATGGAAATTATTCAAGAAATGCTTACTGGCATTGGTCAAACAATGGGGAAAGCTCAAATCAGGGCGGACATACATATTATTACAACTGGAATCCTTCCAGTGTTACAGGAAAAATAAAGTGGCTTAAACATGCAGTTTCAGGAATTATACTTACAAGTATAGGTGTTCTGGGAATTGTATTACTGGCTTGTTTCCCATGGATAATTTTTCTTCTGCCGATTCTTCCCATTGGAATTCTTATTGTTTCAATTTTAGGAATTATAAAAACTGCAGAAGGATTGAAGAACTTTCTTTCTTCTGATTCTAAAGAAAAATAAAAAAGCCCTTTTCAGGATTTTTCTGAAAAAGGGCTTTTTTATTTAGCGTTCACGGAAAATAATGCGTCCGCGATTTAAGTCATATGGTGAAAGA
>JAEDGQ010000064.1 GCA_016297415.1 Treponema sp. | reverse complement strand
AGCACAAAACGAGTGTTTTCGCAAGCCGTTTCACTCCTTTGCGCCATTTTCAATAAAATCGATTATAATGCGTTTGCCCTGTCTGTGAGAGAATTAGAAAAATTGATATACTTACTTTATGAAAGTTTTTAGTGTTATTGCAGCGGGAATTCTCTGGGGGTTAATGAGTATCTTTGTAAAAGGTCTTAATGATTCAGGCTTTGATTCCAGACAGATTATGATGATCCGTTCTTTAATTTCTGCAATTTGTCTTGCCGTAATAATTTTTATAAAAGACAAAAGCCTTTTTAAAATCAAAATACGGGACTTATGGATGTTTTTATGTTCTGGTATTTTAAGTCTGTCATTCTTTTCTGTCTGTTATTTTTCTTCAATTATTGAAAACGGAGCTTCAGCTGCTGTAGTTCTTCTTTATACATCACCTGTTTTTGTTCTCCTTCTTTCGGCATTGTTTTTCAAGGAAAAAATTTCCAGATATAAAATTGCTGCCCTCATTCTTACTGTTGCGGGATGTATCCTTGTAACTGGAATTTATGGAACTGTAACAGAAAATATAAATGCGTTAAGTTTAACTGGCCGTGGAATTCTTCTTGGTCTTGGTTCTGGTCTCGGGTATGGACTTTATTCGATTTTTGGAACCCTTGCTTTGAAAAAATACAGACCTCTTACAGTAACATTCTACAGTTTTCTGATTGCAGGACTTTTTATGATTCCTGTAACAGGACATTTTGAAAATTTTAAATCCTGCAGTTTTAATACAATCAGACTTTTTGCAGGAGTCAGCATTTTCTGTACACTGATTCCTTTTTTGCTTTATACCTGGGGATTAAAAGGTCTTGATCCTGGAAAAGCAGCCATTTTTGCTACAGCAGAACCTCTGGCAGGAACTATTGTGGGAATTTTTGTGTGGCACG
The DNA here is from genome assembly GCA_016297415.1 of Treponema sp. Classification (GTDB taxonomy): domain Bacteria; phylum Spirochaetota; class Spirochaetia; order Treponematales; family Treponemataceae; genus Treponema_D. The sequence goes on along the minus strand of JAEDGQ010000064.1, from coordinate 10,586 downwards.
AAAGCACAGGTATTGAAAAAATAACAGGTATTCTCCTTATTTTTATGGCCATTATAATCTGCCGAAAAAGCATTATTCCTCATTTTTTGAAAAAACATCACTTTAAGGCTTCAATGATTGTAAGAGACATTATTTATGATATGTCAAAAGCAAATGGCGGAAAGGAAAAAAGAGGTCAGGATATGTTCAGAACATGGATGAATCCGCCGGAAAAAAATCCTGCCAGCGAAAAAGTAATTGTTATTGATGCCGGCGGTACAAATTTCCGTTCCTGTCTTGTTACCTTTGATATAGACGGAAAAGCAATTATTTCTGATTTTCAGAAGTCTTCAATGCCTGCAATTGAAAGGGAATATTCAAAGGATGAATTTTTTGCAGCAATTGCAGACAGAATTGAATACTTGCGGGATAAAACTGACAAAATAGGTTTCTGTTTTTCTTATGCCATGAATATTACAAAAGATCACGATGGTATTCCTAATGCTTTCAGTAAAGAAATAAAAGCCAGGGAAGTTCTTGGTGTTGCTGTAGGAAAAAGTTTGAAAGAAGAACTGGAAAAGAGAGGCTGGAATCCAATAAGAAAAATTACGCTTTTGAATGATACAGTAGCAGCTCTTCTTGCAGGCTGTACTTCTCCTGAAAATTATGAAAGTGACAGTTTTATTGGTTTTATTCTTGGTACTGGAATGAATGCTGCCTTTATTGATGAAGAAAATCACTGTCATGACGGAAAACAGATTATTGTATGTGAAAGCGGAAAGTGCAATGAAATTACTCTCAGTGATTTTGATATTGAAGTAGACAAAAAAACAGATGTGCCTGGTCAGTATCCTTTGGAAAAATGCTGCAGCGGAGCTTATCTTGGCAAAGTCGGATATGAAATGTTAAAGAAAGCTGCAGAAGAAAAAATCTTTACTAAAGGCACCTGCAAAAAAATTCTTCAGATGAATGAATTTTCAACAATTGAGATGAACAGATTCCTTGTTACTGCAGCTGTAAGTGAAGGAGAAAATGGAATTGTTCCTGGAGTTATTGGAAATGCCTGTGAAACAAGGGCAGACAGACAGCTGGTTTTTGAACTTCTTGATGCGGCTGTAAACAGATGTGCCATGTATGCGGCATCAATTCTTGCTGCAAATCTTGTTGTTTGCGGTAAAGGCAAAAATAAAGAAAAGCCTGTCTGCATTGTAATGAATGGAACAACTCTTTATAAAACATATAAGCTGAAAGATAGAATTGAAAAATATCTGTATAAGTTCGCAACAAAAAAATGTCATATCTGGTATAAAACTGTACAGATTGAAAATGATATTACGGCAGGAACTGCAGTAGCAGCATTGATTTAAGGGTGCGACATTAAGCGGGGAATCGCTTTTACTGGGGAGAGCTATGAAAAAACTGTTTGTATTTTTTTTATTGAATTTAGCTTTATGTTCCGCCTTCTGTTTTGATGGAGTTCTTTCAGGAACTAAGGGTGAACTTCATGTAGTAAATGCTAAGTATTTTGACATTATTTTTCCGGAAGAATGCTCAGAAACTGCAGAAAAAATTGCAGGTGTAGCAGATGATTATTACAGGGAGATTGCTTCTAAACTTGGATATGAACCTTATCAGCGTTTTCCTGTAACAATTACTAAACAGGTTGAATATGTAAACGCTTATTTTTCTATGGCTCCATATAATCATATTGTGATTTTTGATTCGCCTTGTGATGAATCAATTGATATGTATGAAGATACGATGGAAAAAGTTTTTTATCACGAACTGACACATGCTGTTTCCCTTAATTCAAAAAACAGTTTCTGGCGGGGACTTGGTTATATGGCTGACTTTCTGACTCCAGCCGGAATTTCATTAACAGATTTCTGGTATGAAGGTGTAACAGTCTCTTTTGAAAGTATGGAGAAGGGCGGCCGTCTCAATGCTCCTTTTTTTACTCAATGCGTTGTTGAAACAAAAATAAAGGCTCTTGCAGGTGAAAAGGAATTCCCTTCCTGGAGAGATGTAACTGGAAGTCGCGATACTTATCCTTATGGAAATGATGCCTATGAGTTTGGTGCCTGTTTTGCTCATTATCTTCAGGTTACTTACGGCTTAGAAAAATACGCCCGGTTCTGGAAAAATGCCGGAAAATTTACCACTTTAAGTTTTTGTGCAGGTGTGTTTAAGAAAACTTATGGTATAAGTCTTTCTTCTGCCTGGAATGATTTTTATGAATGGATTCCTGTTCCCCAGATAGATTTTTCAGAACGAAAAAAGTTTCTTTCCAGTGCAGTTTCTAAAAATAATTCAGTAATTGTTTCTGTGGATTACTGGCATGGAAAAAATTCTCATTCTGCCTGGTATGACAAGACTTCTACAGGACTTTATGTAGACGGGAAAAAAGTTCTGACTATAACGGGAGTTAAAAAAATAAGATTTGAAGATGAGAATAGAATTTATTTCCAGAGATTAGAAGATACATCAAATTATAAAAGCAGATTCTATCTGTATAATTTTGTGGAAAAAACACTTACAGAAACTGATGAAAAAGATTTCCTTTATGTATGGTCAGCAGATAAATCTGTAAAGGCTGCTGTTAAAAAAAACGGGCTTGAATGGTGTATTCTTGCCCAAAATCAAAAGGGGAAAAGTAAAGAATATCTGCTTCCGGAAAAAATAATTCATCATCTTCACCTGGAAAGAGAAAATGAAACTCAGGTTTCTTATGTATTTACATGGGCTCAGCTGAAAAACGGCGGACTTGAAAAAGAAAGGGATAATCTTTTTTCCAGGGCTGGACGAATTGTTTTTAATAAAGAAACTCTTGCTGCAGAAGTTCAGCTTCAAAACGATGATAATTTTACGGGGCTTGTTGAATGCTGTGCCACTGATAATGAAGGTGTTTATTTTGTTATTTCTGAAGAGTTTTTTGCAAATCCTTTAAGAAAAATGGTTATAGACTGGGATTCAGCGGAAAAAATTGTACCTGAATTATATGTTAAAGAAAATGAGGGAGAATCAGTTTCTTCAGAAACTGCAAAAAGTTTTTATGATGAGGCAAACAGATTTTATATTCTCCCGTCTATGCTTAGAGGGGCAATACTTCCATTCGGTTTTGTTTCTGTTCGTAATCATGATTTTGAAGATAAAGGTTTTATTTTTCTTGGTGCCACTTTCTGTACAACTACAACCTGGACCGGCTGCCTTACTATATTTTCTGCCGGGTACGATCCTGTTGATAAAAACGGTGGTGCCAGTATCAGCATAAAGGCTGGAAACGATGCCATTACTCTGAACACAGATGGAACTGCAATTTTTGATTCAAAAGGACTTTTGCAGCTTTATGGAAAGCAAACCGCATCTCTTGTTTTATACAGAGGCAGACATTCAGTTTTTGAAACAGGTGTTGAGGGAATGGTGCTGAAGGGAAGAGAAGGAGCTTCTTCTTTCTACAGGGAAAAAAACAGAAAGTATTGTTGTGAAGGTATTTCTTCAAAGGGTCTTGCTTATTTATACTACTCAAATATTCATGCTTTTGGACCAGGCTATGGTCAGTTTCTGGGAATGTATCTTCAGCCTTTTGTTCTAGGTTCATACGATGATGTAATCTTTACGGAGAAAAATGATCCGTCAGACAGATTAAGTGCAAAACGAAAAGAATTTGAAGCAGGAGCAAAAATCGGTGTGCGTCTTCCGGGGCTTTTCCCTCTTCATTTGCAGACTGTATTATTCAACACAGAAGAAGACATTCTTTCCTTCAGCAGCCAGATGGTTTTATTCAACAAGGAAATTCAAAAAGGCATTCCTGCTGTTTCTCTTTATGCCCAGCGTATAACTTTCGAAGCTGTTTATTCTGGACGTTTTTCATATGATGATGGATTAAACTGGAGTGTTACACGTCTTGACAGCTTAAAAAATAAAATAAGCAGGGATTATTATTCAGACACCCTGGCACTTAATGTAGAATTGACCCTTGCTCCAAATACCAGTTATTTTGCTTCTTCAGATTTTAATTTTGGAATTGGTTATTCAGTAAACTATCATTTTGCCGGAAATGAAAAGAATCAATGGGAATATGGTATTTTTGCAAATATTGCGTGGTAGAAAAAAATAGGATAAAATTATAAAGGGTATACATTTTTGTAATACATTTTACGAGGGGAAAAATGGCTAGAATAAAAGGACTTGGAAAATCAATAGTACTGCTCTTTTTGATTGTATTTATGATTCTGGGCGGTCTTTTATGGTTTGATTATCTTGGTATTATAAACGCAAAAAAAACTTTTGCACCTGTTTACAGACTGTTTGGATTACAGACACAGACTTCAGTAACAGCAACATCTGCAAAGCCTCTCGAAGCAAATCTTGATGATGACCGACTTGCAAAAAGACTTGAAGCTCTTGAAATCCGCCAGCAGGAACTGGATAAAAGAGAAACTGATATTTTAAGAACTGAAAACGCAAACGAAGCCATTGCAAAAGAACTTGAAGACAGACAAAAATCTCAGGAAGAACGAGAAAAAACATTCAACAATGAGGTCAAAAAGTACGATGATAGAAATAGCAACATCGAACAAATTTCGACCTATTTGACAAGTATGCCACCAAAAACAGCGGTAGAGCAGCTGATGGGAATGGATGATCAGGATGTTATTGACATCTTCCGTAAAACAGATGCTCTTGCTGTAGCTGCAAAGACCACTTCAATGACTTCTGTATGGCTTATGTATATGCCGGCAGAAAGAGCAGCTGTAATTCAGCGAAAAATGGCTAACAAGCCTGAAACACTGGATTAATCAAAGTTGAATGCTTGAAAACGGCGGAATTTCTTCGATTTAGCAATTTATAAATTGGAGGCTCTGCCTATGCAAGCAGTACAGCTTGATCAGCTTTTACCGCAGACAGCCGCAGTTCAGAGTTTGCCTCAGGACTATAAAACTGGAGATACATCCTTTATGGATGCTCTTCAGGAAAGTCAGGGAACTCTCGAAAAGCAGCTCAACACATCAGAAAGTGAATCTGCAAAAAAAAGCACAGATACAACTGAAAAAACATCCGTTGACAGCAAAGACGAAAAAATTGCATCAGTAAAGTCATCTGACGAAGAAAAAGAAACTGAGGAAAATGTTATTCCTCAGGAACTGGTGAACCACCAGCAGGCTGTGGAACGTATTGTTGTTTCATATTCTCTTAACGAACAGTCTCCAGAATCAGATGATTTAAAAACAGCTCCATTGTCCGAAAACCAGCTTAACTGGCTTTATAAAACTGCAAATAACTCTGAATCAGCAGAAGAAATGTCTGACGAAGAGCTTGCAAAACTTATAAATGCCGCAGAAGATTTTATTCCTGGAGAAATGTCACAGGAAGAACTTCTCGAAAAAGCTCAGAACCTTTCTGTAAAAGATCCGGCAAAGTTCCTGTCAGAAAAGGAAGTTGCAGCAGATTTTACAGTTACAAATCAGTTTCAGGCAGCAGTTAAGGATTCAAAAGAAAAAACTGCCTCAATAAAAGCAGAGAAAAAAGCAGTTTCTTTTGATATTACCGATTTGCGTACTTCAAAAAATTCCGAAACATCAACAGAAATGCCTGTAACAAAAGTACAGAACAAAAAAGACTTTGATATTTCTTATAAAAGAGAAAGTTCAAATTCTGTTCAGGTTTCGCTGGATCTTAGCGCACAGGCAAAACAGAATATAACTTCATCAAGTGATCAGAGTGCAGCAGCACAGGGATCCACATTTCAGAACATGCTTGCCAATGCAATTCAGGAAAATGCACCGGATTTTGTAAAGGCAGGAAGTATTGTTCTTAAAGACAATAATCAGGGAAATATCAATCTTATTCTCCATCCTGACAAACTTGGTAATGTAAAAATCAGCCTTAACTTAAACGAAAAAGTTATTTCCGGCTCAATTACAGTACAGTCTCAGGAAGCTTACGAAGCTATGAAAGACAGCATTGCAGCCTTAAAAAATGCATTTGCTGGAAACGGCTTTGAAACAGGAGAATTCAACCTGAATTTTAACAACGGACAGCAGGAATTTGCCCGGCAGCATCAGAATCAGGAACAGCAGAAGTTCCAGGCAAATTATCATGCAGAACGTTCTTACGGAGAATTTACAGCAGCAGCTGTGGATTCAGATGTGAATGAACAGATTTATTCGAATCTTTCGAATTATTCTGTAAATATTGTTGCATAAATTTCTAAACTAAGAAATTAAAGTGCCGACAAATTTGTTATAGACATTGCAGAGTATCCCTCAAAGGTCATGCTCTGCGACTTTAACACCATGTTACTTACAAAGAACATGTTTAACAGGAGAACTGAATGAGTGATTTTAATCCAACAATGAGTGCCGCTGAAAAGTTTCAGACACAGACAACAGTAGATGCATTCAATAAAACACTTACAGTAAACGGCCGTAAAGCCAGCAATGAACTTGGAAAAGATGACTTCCTTAAAATTCTCATTGCACAGCTGTCAAACCAGGATCCCACAAGTCCAATGGAAAATACAGAATTCATCGGACAGATGGCTCAGTTCAGTTCTCTTGAACAGATGACAAACATGAGTCAGAACTTCGAAAAGATGAGCAGTTTCATCAATTCCAGTGAAGCTCAGTCAATGCTTGGAAGAACAGTAGAAATTGATCTTGGTGATACATCAACAATTGGTACTGTAGAGGCTTCTACAAGAGGTGCTCAGCCAAGAGTTCTTGTAAACGGTATGTATTATTCAATGGATCAGATTAAGGCCGTATACGGCAACTAAGGAACTAGAAAATAAAAAAGATTTTGGCATTTTAACAGTGCCGCAAAAAACGAGGGTAAATATATGATGAGATCACTTTATTCTGGAGTTTCAGGTCTTCAGAATCACCAGACACGTATGGATGTAATCGGTAACAACATTTCCAACGTAAACACAACAGGTTTCAAAAGAGGTCGTGTAAACTTCCAGGACATGATCAGCCAGCAGACATCAGGTGCTGCAAAGCCAACAGAAGAAAAGGGTGGTGTAAACCCTAAAGAAGTTGGTCTTGGTATGACAGTTGCATCAATCGATACTGTTTTCACACAGGGTAACCTCCAGTCAACAGGTATCGCTACAGATGTTGCAATCCAGGGAAATGGTTTCTTCATTGAAAAAGCAGGGGAAAAATCATACTACACTCGTGCCGGTGCTTTCAATCTCGATTCAAACGGAACTCTCGTAAACCCGGCTAACGGTTACCGCGTTCAGGGTTGGATGGCTCGTACAATCGATGGTGAACAGGTTCTTCAGACATCTGCAACACCAGAAGATATCGTAATTCCAGTAGGTTCAAAAGATCCTGCAAAAGCAACAACAACAGTAAACTACGCATGTAACCTGAACAAAAACACACCTGAAATTCCTGCTGATGCAAATGCAGCAGACATTGCAAAAGGTACATGGAGAACAGAACAGAAGATTTACGACAGCTTCGGAAACTCACACCTTCTTACAATCAGCTTTACTCGTGTTCCAGGCAACCCAAACCAGTGGCAGGGAAATATCGTAATCGACGAAAATAATGCAGATTTTACACAGACACGTATCGGTCTTAACACAACAGACGGTGTTGGAAATACATTCCTCGTTAACTTTGACAACACAGGTACACTTCAGTCTGTAACAGATACTGCAGGAAACATTACAAACCCAACTGGCGAAATCATTCTCCAGGCAAGTTACACAGTTCCAGATGCAAACCCAAATGCAGACGGAACTCCATATCGTCAGACAATGAACATTAATCTTGGTACAATCGGCAGCCAGAAGAACACAATAACACAGAGTGCTGCAGATTCTTCAACAAAAGCCTGGTATCAGGACGGATACACAATGGGTTATCTGGATAACTTCAAGATTGACTCGTCAGGTATCATTACAGGTGTTTATTCAAACGGTTCAACCCGCACAATCGGACAGCTTGCTTTAGCAACATTTACAAACCAGAACGGTCTTGAAAAAGCCGGCGATAACACTTATGTTCAGAGCAACAACTCAGGTATTGCAAACATCGGTGAATCAGGAATTGCAGGAAAAGGCAGCCTCTTAGCAGGTGCTCTGGAAATGTCAAACGTAGACCTTTCAGAACAGTTTACAGATATGATTGTAACACAGCGTGGTTTCCAGTCTAACGCAAAAACAATCCAGACTGCAGATACACTGCTTGAAACAGTTCTTTCACTTAAACGCTAAGTTTAGTTTAGGGTGAATCAGAAGCACACTTCTTTAAAAGGAGTGTGCTTTTTTTTTGCCGCCTGGTGTATAATTGAATACCCGCTTTCCGTGGTTCCGCTTACGCTTCATCCCTCCGGGACCCAGGCGCCACTACAATCGGGGCTAAGTTTTTTTTATGCGGACACTTTCTGATTTTTACAAATCATTATTCGGCTGTAAGGTTTACAAAATCTCATTAAATGCCTCCTGTACCTGTCCAAACAGAGACGGAACAAAAGGAACCGGAGGCTGTATTTTCTGCAGTGCAAAAGGAAGCGGAGATTTTATATCATCCTCTAAATCAATTTCCTGCCAGTTTGAAGAAGGCCTTAAGCTGGTAGAAAACAAAAGCCGGGGAAGAAAGGGAAAGAATCAGGTATTGTATATTCCATATTTTCAGTCTTTTACCTCAACTTATGGAGATGAAAATCTTTTAAAGCAGAAATATATAGAAGCAATCAATCAAAAAGATGTTTGTGGACTTGCTATAGCCACAAGACCTGACTGCATTTCAGAAAATATTCTTTCTATATTAAAAGAAATAAGTCAGATTATTCTTCCTGCAACAGGAAAAAAGCCCTTTATTCAACTTGAACTTGGATTACAGACTTCAAACGAAAATACCGGAAAATTAATAAACCGCTGTTACACAGATGAGGATTACAAAAACGCAGTGTCTTTAATAAAAAAAGAACTTACTGACTGTCATATTGTAACACATCTTATTCTGGGGCTTCCGGGAGAAACAGAAAAAGACATGATTGATTCTGTTTCCTTTGTTGCGGCGGCAAATACTTTATCCGGGAATTCCAGCTGGGGTATAAAGTTCACCTGTCTTTATGTTTTAAAAAATACGGTGCTTGAAAAACTTTATAGAGAAAAAAAGTTTTCAGTTTTAACGGAAGATGAATATTTTGAATTATTAAATAAAATTCTTCCATTAATTCCTCAAAATGCAGTTGTTCACCGATTAACTGGAGATCCACCTAAAAAAGAGGCCGTTGCACCCTTGTGGAGCTTTGATAAAAAAAGAATCCTCAACAGAATAAACAAAAGTTTTTTTACACTGTTTTAACTTATAATTTTGAGTTATATTAATTCTAGGAGAAAAAAATGAAAAAAATTACAGGCTTTTTGATTACTCTGCTTTTAACACTTTCAGGTGGGTTTGGACAGGTTGCTCTTGATTCAGCTACACTTGCAAAGGTTAATAAATCAGTATTTGAAGTAATTGTAGACAAAAAAGACAGTTCTAACATTAAATACGAAAAAGAACTGCCACTGGATCGTATTCCCTTTGCCATTCGCAATGACAAATATACTCCAATAGGAACTGCATTCCTGCTTGAAGATGGATCTTTCTGGACTGCAGCTAGGATACAAACGAATGGGATTACGGGCAGCCGGATGTTAAAGAAACAAAACTTTCTGAAAACGGCTATGTTTATTATGGTTCAATGGCAGGACTGGATTTTTTCCGTGTAAGAGCTCCTGACAGCGTTACTCTTGAACAGCTTTATTCGAATCCAAAACTTGTAACAGAATATTGTATTAAAGCTTCTGGATTACACAGAACTGTTGTAAATGAACAGATTCCCATTGAATCTCTTGGAGAGCCTGTTCAGTCAAAAAATATACAGACTGCTGGGGAAGAACATGGCTTGTAAATTATTTCGCCCTGGATTTTGCTGATGCTACATGTATTACATATACACGTATTCTTCCTACAGGTGTTTATGTAATTATGAAAACAACAAACACTGGAAGTATTTATACAACAGATTACCTTGATATTGAATTTATCGCAGATCATACAAATCTTCGTTATGGTGGAAAGCTTAAATTCTGGAATCAGTACACATCTTTGCCGGAAGAATTTGAAAGCCTTAAATCACCGGAAGAAAAGAAAATTAAAGTTTCTTATGACGATAAAAAGATTTTCTGTGATGCAGGCCCATTTAATGTTACTCTGGAAAAGAACAAATTTAACTTCGATGAGGATACTGCAGTAACTATCGTAACCGGTTACAGTGAATTAAACGGAAAACCAGTCTGCGAAAATCGTGAACTTACAGTTATGACTGACTCTAAAAAGAATGATTACAAAATGGTTTTTGTAAGAAAAATTAATAAGCCTGAAGAAGATGCAACAGAACAGATTCATAAAAACTGGAATATGATTTTAAGCGGATATCCACCTTACGATGGTACACCCTATAATCAGGATTCAGATACTTATGTTGATATGAGACTTTTGCCTCCGGGAATTACAGAAAAGAACAGGGATAAGGCTGACTGCTGTTATTTTGCAGCCGTTGAATATGGCGGTCAGAATAAGGACAAAGAAGCTAAG
>JAEDGQ010000157.1 GCA_016297415.1 Treponema sp. | reverse complement strand
CCCGCCAGCCATTGTTCCGCTTTGGTAAGGCTCACATCTTCTCAAGTTTCTACGATGGTGCAGGAGATTCAACAGGTATTGAAGTTCGTGCTGAAAGTAGAGTTTATGTTGATAACTGTTACTTCCAGAATATCCTAGAAGACAGAACTGTAGGCTGCTGGAACTCAAGCTCAGGTCTTGGTGAAGGAAAATGGACTGTAAAGGATTGTACAGGTGCAAGTACATGTGACTATGCAAAATTCACTCCACCTTATGACTGGAGTTCTGTAAAACTTACTGCTGCTGAAGCAAAAGAACAGCTTCCATCAAGTGCAGGTATTCCTGCTGCAAACTAAATGCTCAGTCTCTGTAAAAAACAGGGGCGTTGCGGGGATGTGCCCCGCAGAGAGGGTAGCGGAAGACACGACAAAACGGAGCAAGTGACAGAATCTTTTCTGGCACTTGTGGAGTGACTCGTGGCTTGAGCGAGGGGGAGACTTCCCCCTCTTTTTTTATGAATGAAGATTATAATACGAATCCCCAAAAAAAGGAGAAAAATGAAACACAGGCTTTTTATACTTTCAATGTTGGAGACTTTATTTCTTGCAGGCTGTTCCACAGATGATTCATCCTCAGGTTCTAAAACGGCACCTGTAAATCCAGAACCACCTGCACCGGAAGTTTCCATTTCTGTAAGTGCAGATGCTTATTCAATTAAAGAAAACGAAAAAACCATTATTACAGCCTCTGTTGAAAATTCATCAGAAAAAGTTACATGGACAGTTAATGATGATACTGTAATTTCCCTTAGTGCATCTGAAGGCTTACAGGTTACAGCTATAGCCCTCAAAACTGGAACTGCCGTAATTACTGCAACTGTGGAAGATAAATCTGACAGCATAACAATCCAGGTAACAGAAAACGAAATTATCCGTAATATTTCTGATTATGCTGCTTCCCTCATGACACCGAAGGACGAAAATAAGTTTTACAGACCTGCCTGGTATACAAACTGCAGTGCACCAGAAAGTTTTAAAAACAGATGGAACTACATTGACGGCGTAATCCTAAATTCTTTCGTAGAAATGGGAGAAACTGCTTTTGTAAAAAAATACACCGACTATTACCTTAATTCCAGCGGAAAATTTGTTCAGCCGGAAGGGGGAGCGACCTTTACTCTGCCACAGGAACTGGATTCAATCTGCGAAAGCCGTATTCTTTTTGATCTGGCACAGGCATACCCGGAAGACAGCCGTTATACAAAAGCAATTGATGCAACATACAAAACCCTCAAAAATATGACAAAAACCTATGCACCGGAAGACACCGGCGGAAACCCTACAGGCGTTAACCTGAGCCATAAAAACTCAAATTATGCTTATCAGGTCTGGCTGGACGGAACATACATGTACATGCCCTTTTTGTGCCGCTATGCCCTTTATAAAAAAGATTTAAGCCACTTTGATACCATTGCTGCCCAGTTCAAATACATACACGACCACATGAAGGACAGCAAAACAGGTCTTTTGTACCACGGTCACGATACTCAGGTAAATGCAGGCCTTGATCCTGTAAGCTGGGCCAACAAAACAACAGGAAACAGCAGCTCCTTCTGGCTTCGTTCCATGGGCTGGTATGTTGTGGCCCTTACAGATGTAATTGGATACTTTCCGGAAAGCCATCTGGAACGCACAAAGCTTATGTCTTACCTTGAAGAAGCCCTTACGGCCCTTATGAATTTTCAGAATGAAGAAAAGCTTTTTTATCAGATAATTGACGGCGGGGCTAAGACTTACAGCGTTGCCCAGAAATATCTTACAACAACAAAAAACAAAGATGTTACAGTAACAGACGGATATGCTCAGATTGCAAATTATTCAGAAACAAGCGGTTCAAGTCAGATTGCCTATGCCTGTCTTAAAGCAAGCCGCCTTGGATATGTGGATCAGAGTTTTCACCACAAAGGCAAAGAGATTTTTGAGGCCCTCTACAACTTAAAGTACAATCCTGCCACAAAGGAGCTGAAGGATATCTGTCAGCAGGCAGGTCTTAACGCCGCAAATACAAAGGATGGAAGTCCAGAAAGTTACATGGCCGAAAAAGTTGTAATAAACGAAGCCAAAGGTGTAGGTCCGTTCCTTATGGCTTTTCTGGAATATAAAAAATAGGGCGTTCCCCGCTTGAGCGGGTCGGGCTATCCGTGGTTACGGCTTCGCCTCCATTGCCTCCGGCAACGGCTAACGCCGCCACTCCTATCCCTTATATGTTGTGTCTCCTGTCAAGAAAAAAAAGCAGGAAAGATCATTC
>JAEDGQ010000063.1 GCA_016297415.1 Treponema sp. | reverse complement strand
CTTATTAATGCCAACCTTCGTCTTGTTGTTTCTATTGCAAAAAAATATACAAACCGTGGCCTTCAGTTCTTTGATCTTGTTCAGGAAGGAAATATTGGTCTTATTAAAGCTGTAGAAAAGTTTGAATACCGCAAAGGATACAAATTCTCAACATATGCAACATGGTGGATTCGTCAGGCAATTACCCGTTCAATTTCAGATCAGGCCCGTACAATTCGTGTACCTGTTCACATGATTGAACAGATTAATAAGGTTGTCCGGGAAAGCCGTCAGCTTATGCAGAAACTTGGTCGTGAACCTAACGACGAAGAAATTGCACAGCAGCTTGGATGGCCAGTTGCCCGTGTTAAACAGGTAAAGAATGTTGCCCGTGAACCAATTTCACTTGAAACACCAATCGGTGAAGAAGAAGACAGCCAGCTGGGAGACTTCATTGAAGATAAAGAAGTTGAAAATCCAGCAAATCAGACTGCATATACAATGCTTCAGGAACAGCTTCGTGAAGTATTAAGCGGGCTTCCGCCTCGTGAACAGGAAGTTCTTAAAATGCGTTTTGGTCTTGATGATGGTTATAGTCTTACACTTGAAGAAGTTGGACTTTACTTCAATGTAACACGTGAACGTATTCGTCAGATTGAAGCAAAGGCTTTAAGAAGACTTCGTCATCCGCGTCGTGCCAGCGAACTTCGTGATTACCTTGAATCCTAGGTTTCAGGCCGGTCATAGACATTAAAAATAATTTTTTATATAATATTAAGATACAATAAATTCGAGGATTTTCGACATGGTAACAACAGAAGTTTTTGACAAACTTAAAGAACTGCAGGATGTTCTTGCAGAAAAATACAGTCTTGAAGCAAAGATTGAAGATTCACCAAAACAGCTTTCATCACAGGATGAACTTCTGGTACGTCTTAGAAAAGAATTTCTTGAAACAAATGATTCTTATGAAAAGGTAAAGGCAGAAGTTGGTCAGCTCCAGCTGGAACTTGACGAAGCTGAAAAATCAAGAGAAGCAGGTGAAAAGGGAATGGATAACATTTCTACACACCGTGAATATGAAGCTCTTGAAAAACAGATCAATGAAGCTTCTGCAAGAGAAGCAGAAATCCGTAAGAATCTTCAGAAAAAAGACAAAGAACTTGAAGAACTTAACGAAAAACTTCGTATGGACGAAGAAATGATTAAGGCTCAGGAAGCTGACCTTAACGCAAATAAAGAAAACCTTGATAAAGAAATTGCTTCTTATCAGGAACAGCTTAAAGAACTTGAAGCTAAAGAAAATGAAATCACTCCAGGTCTGGACAGTGAAATCGTTTACAAGTTCCAGCGTATAATTCAGCGCAATGCTGAAGGTATCGTTGCTGTAAAGAACGGTGTTTGTACTGGATGTCATATGATTCTTCCTGCACAGTTTGCAAATGAAGTTCGTGAAGGCGAAAACATTCTTTTCTGTCCATACTGCAGCCGCATCCTTTTCTACAAAGAAATCGAAGAAGGGGAAGAAGTTGAAGACTTCCTTTCAATGGACGAAACTGGTTCACTTGCTGATTTCGATGAAGAATTTAGAGATGAACTTGGGGAAGATGCAGACGGTGAAGAAAATGACGAAGAATCATCTGATGATGATGAAAAGTCAATTGACTTTAACGAATAATTAAATCCTTCAATTAAAAAGGGGATGTCCAAAAAGTTCAACTTGCGGTGGTTGAGCCCTTCGACAGGCTCAGGAACCACCTGTCGAAACCACCATATTTAGTGCAATGGTCGAAGGGCTCAATGAACGCTACAGTCATTACTTATTGGACAGCCCCTTTTTTTGTAAAAAAGCATTTTACAGAAAAGATATAACCGTGCTTCTTAATTGTAATGACACAGATAAGAAGTGAGGAAAGTCCGGGCTCCACCGGAAAAAATGCCTGGTAATAACAGGGCAAAAAACGGTAGTTGTAATTCATTGCATAACCCGTTTTTTGACAGAAAGTGCCACAGAAAAAATACCGCCAGCAATGGTAAGGGTGCAAAGGCGAGGTAAGAGCTCACCGCGGCTCTGGTAACAGAACCGGCAAGGTAAACCTCATTTGGAGCAAAGTCAAGTAGTGGTCTGGTTTTCCGGACCTGGGGCCACGGGTAGACTGCTAAAGGCTTCTGGTAACAGAAGTTTCGGATAGATGGTTATGCGTTTCAGGAACTTTTTAGTTTTTTGAAACAGGACAGAACCCGGCTTATTTTCTTTTCTGTTTTTTTATTTTCAAATTGTTTGGTGCGGGTGGGAAATGAAACTGAACATTTTAAAAAATGGTGTTGTAAAAAAGGATGCTAAAATTGCTCAGAAACTCATTATCGGTGCAATTTTTCTTGTTGTTGTCAGCATTGTCACCATTTTTGTTCATAAATTAGTAGATACATACATTTATAACGGTAAATCAGTAACCCACCTTCAGAATGAATGGAAAAACAGTAATTATCAGAAAGTTTACAATGTAAGTTCTGAAATCTTAAAAACAAAACCTTTTCATAACACAGCCTTGATTTATCACGGTTACTCAGCTTTTTTTCTGGCAATTTCAGATAATGACACTGTAAAAGCCCAGACTTACCTTGACGAAGCAATTTTTAATATAAGACTGGCTCTCCAGAATTCAAAATCAAGAACAATTCCCCAGCTGGAATACATGCTTGGAAAGGCCTATTATCACAAAAATTCCATGTCTACATATCATTATTATGCAGATCTTGCTGTTTTATATCTGAACATGGCTGTTAAACACGGCTATAAAAATCCTGAAAAAGACATACCCTTATATCTGGGCTTAAGTTATGCTTCTCTCGGTATGACGATGGAAAGTATTTCAGCTTTTACAAAAGCTCTTTTGACAGATGAAACAGACCTGCTTCTTTTGTCAATTGCAGAACAATATTACAATGCCGGTCAGGCAGTTGCTGCAGAACAGTATCTTTTTAGAATTTCACAGGACTGCAAAGATGAAAAAATCATAAATAAAACTCATCTTCTTCTTGGAAAAATTTATATTGAACACAAAAAGTATGAAGATGCAGAAAAAGAATTTACAACAATTTTAGAAAATAATGAAATTTCAGGTGACGCATATTACGGTCTTGGTGTAATATATGATAGTATGGGTGATGTTGTTAAGGCTCGTTCTTACTGGAGAAAAGCATTAAAAGCAGAGCCAAATCATGCTGAATCATTAAAAAAATTGTCAGAATATAAATAAAAAAATAGGGCAAAGGGGAAATAAAATGGGTTTCTTTGATCGTTTTACTACAGATATTGGTATTGACTTAGGTACTTGTAATACATTGATTTACGTACGAGGAAAGGGCATTGTCATTGATGAACCTTCAGTTGTAGCTGTAGAAAAAGGAACAAAAAAGGTAGTAGCAGTTGGTGCAGAAGCTAAACGTATGCTTTTTAAGACTCCTGGAAATATTATTGCTATCAGACCTCTTGCTGACGGTGTTATTGCAGACATCGACAGTACTGAAAAAATGATTAAATACTTTATTGCTAAAGTTGTTCCTCGTCATCAGATTTTTAAATCAACCCGTATGAAGATTGGTATTCCATCCTGCATTACACAGGTAGAACGCCGTGCTGTTATTGAAGCTGCATTAAAGGCCGGTGCAAAAGAAGTTGCCGTTATTGAAGAATCTCTTGCTGCAGCCATTGGTGCAAAAATTCCTATTAATGAACCTGCAGGACACATGGTTTGTGATATTGGTGGTGGTACAACTGAAGTTTCAGTTATCTCTTTGGGCGGTATGGTAGTTACAAGTTCTATTCGCGTAGGTGGAGATAAGTTTGATGAAGCCATTATTAAACACATTCACGATAATTATGGTCTTAATATTGGTGCTCAGACAGCTGAAAAAATTAAAATTTCAATTGGAAACGCTTCCGGCGATGACAATGAAAACGAAAAAATGCAGATTCGTGGTATCGACTCAATGAGAGGTCTTCCACGCAGTCTTGAAATTGATTCTCTTGAAGTTAGAGAAGCATTAAAAGTTCCAGTTAGACAGGTTGTTGAAGAAGTTAAACGTACTCTTGGACGCACACCTCCAGAACTTGCTGCTGATATTGTTGAACGGGGTATTGTAATGACTGGTGGCGGTTCCATGCTTAAGGGACTTTCAAATCTTATTTCTAAAGAAACTGGTGTTCCAGTTCTTCTTGTTGAAAAACCACTTCAGTGTGTTGCTCTGGGAGCTGGTATGGCATTTGAACTGTTTAAAGATATGTCAAATGACCGTTCTGTATACGAAAATCTTAACGAATAGTTTTTGAGTTAAACTAATATGGCTCAATTTAAGTTTCTTCGTTTACGCATTTCTGAGTTTGTATTTTTAGTTCTCCTCTGTATTTCCGGTCTTCTTCTTGGTTTTAACGGCGGCGGATTTGTTGTTAACTTTCAGCAGGTTGGATTTACACTTCTGTCTACAGTTCAGGAAGGTGTAAATGCAGTTGTGGGAAGTGTAACTGGTACATTCCTTGCTGTAAAAGAAATAGGCAGTCTTCGTGAAGAAAACCGTATTCTTAATGAAAAACTGGAAAATTACGAATTTTTACAGAGAAGCAATGCTGATATTCGTAAAGAAAATGAGCGGCTTCGAGAACAGCTTAAGTTTGTAAGAAAACTTGAACAGAAAAATTATCCGGCACAGATTATTGGAAGAAATACAGAAAGCCTTTATTCAGGTATTACTATTGATAAAGGAACAAGAAACGGAATCCGTAAAGGTATGCCTGTTATAGCAGTACAAAACGGTACTATTGGTCTGGTAGGAAAGGTTGTAACTGTAGGACTTGGTACAAGTATTGTTATGCCTGTATTTGACCAGAAGTGTACTATTTCAGGAAGAATCCAGAATACAAGAGACGTTGGACTTGTAACTGGTAATGGTACTTCAGATAATCTGCTTAAAATGCGTTATATCAAAAAACGAGTTTTATCAGAACTTAACTTCGGTGACATTATTGTTACGTCCGGAGAAAGTGAAAACTATATTAAAGACATTCCCATCGGAACAATTTCTAAAATTACGGTTGTAGATTACGATTCTTCACTTGATATTGAAGTTACTCCGATTATTGATTTTGCAAGACTTGAAACTGTAATTGTTACAGATCTTCATGAAGTAAATGATGATAATACAGGAGATAAACAATAATGAAAAACTTCGGTATTGCAGCTCTTTTTCTTCTCGGTTTTGTAATTCTTGAAACAGCCGTTTTTTCCAATATTATTATTCTTCCGGCTGTTCCGGATTTTATACTGATCTGTTCTCTATTTTTTTCTCTTCATAACGGACGTCTTTATGGTACATGTGCCGGTTTTGCAGGTGGTTTATTCCTTGACTGCCTTAGTGCCTCACCATTTGGGCTTCACTGTCTTTTAAGAACAATTCTCGGGTATATATGGGGATTTTTCTTTAAGAGCCTCAATGTTTCAGGTATTTTATTTCCTGTTCTTTATGGTGTAACCGGAACTTTATTAAAGGCCCTTGTTCTCTGGATTATTGCATTATTCTTTACTAATGTAAACGAAACTTATGAGATTTTTTCAGCAGCTTTTGCATTCCAGTTAATTATTAACGGGCTCCTGACTCCTGTTGTTTTCAAATTTCTTGATATATTTAAAAATACACTGGTGCTTAATCCTGAGAAGGTGCGATGATGTCAGATTTCTTTAATCATTTTGGCAGTGCCAGAAGAAGTGCTCAGTTCCTTTCAAAAAACTTAAGGATATCTATTCTGCTTCTTGTAATCGGATTAACTTTTTTCGGCTATACAATCAAGCTTTTTTCACTTCAGATTATTGAAGGAAAAAATTACCGCGAACGTTCTCATAAGATTTCCAGTCAGGTAAAGACTATTCCTGCTAACCGTGGTGAAATTTTTGACTGTAATGCATCTCTTCCTCTTGTTATTAATACAGATTCTTTTGCTGTTGATATTACACCTGCAGAAATTCCTGAAGGTTATTATGATACAGTTTCTGCACGACTTGCTTCTTATCTTGGCATTTCAAAAAACGAGGTTGATAAAAAGATTCCTGTAAAATTAAGAAAATCTTACAGTTCTATTGAAATTCGTGTAAACGTTCCATTTTCCGTTGTTTCTAATATTGCAGAAAATATTACAGACCTGCCTGGTGTAAGCTGGCGTTCAAAGCCAATGAGAAACTATGTAGAAACCGGATCAATCAGCCATGTTATTGGTTATGTAGGTGACATTACAAAAGAAGAAATTAACGTAATGTACAATCAGGGATATAAAGCAAATTCTATTGTTGGTAAAACAGGAATTGAAAAACAGTACGATAAGGATTTACAGGGAACTCCCGGCCGTGAAAGCCGTACTGTAGATGCCCGTGGTCATATTATTTCTGATGTTCCTGTAATTGAACCTCCGGAACCTGGAAAAAATCTTGTTCTTACAATTGATTCAAGAATCCAGGAACTGGCAGAACAGGCTTTGGGAAATCGTGTTGGAGCTGCCGTTGTTTTAAGACCATCAAATGGTGAAGTTGTAGCAATGGTTTCATATCCATTTTATGACCAGAATCTTTTTAATTCTGATGATGCCTCTGCTGAGTATAATAAACTTGCAACAAGTCCAAACAATCCTCTTTTGAATCGTGCCGTAAATGCAGTTTATCCTCCTGCATCTACCTTTAAGACAATTATGTCTACAGCGATTCTGGCAGAAAAAGCTTTTCCTTCAGAAAAAAAGGTTGAATGCCCGGGTGTGATTATTTACGGTAATCAGAAATTTACCTGTCATATTAAAAGACCTGGCCATGGTTATCTTGATTTAAAAAATGCTCTTGCTCAGTCTTGTGACGTTTATTACTGGGTTGTTGGACGTGACAATCTGGGAGTAGATTTAATCGCTTCTTACTCTAAAGAATTTGGATTTGGACAGAGTCTTGAAATTGATCTTCCTGCACAGTCTGTTGGTTTTGTGCCTACAAGTCAGTGGAAGGAGCGCCGTTACCATGAAAAATGGAAGGGCGGTGATACAATGAATATGTCCATCGGGCAGGGGTATACACTGGTAACACCAATGCATGTTGCGAATATGATTGCTATGGTTTGTAATGAAGGTAAGATTTATAAACCCCATCTTCTTAAAGAAATCAGAGATGGATCAACAAATAAGACAATCGAAGTTATAAAACCACAGGTTCTTCATCAGTCAAATATTGATCAGGCCGTATGGCGTGAAGTTCAGAGGGATTTAAGATATGTAATTACCGATGGTACTGCAAATTATCCTATGAACAACAAAAAATACAAGCTTGCAGGTAAAACTGGTACTGCCGAAGTTAACGGTGTTAAGGAAAATCACTGGCATTCCTGGATGGCTGCTTACGGTCCTTATGATGCACCTGTTGAAGAACAGTATGTTGTTGTAGTTATTGTTGAAGCCGTAAACGACTGGGAATGGTGGGCTCCTTACTGTACAAATATCATTTTTCAGGGAATTCTTGCCAATCAGAATTATGATCAGGCAATTACAGAACTTGGATTCAAATACCTTATAAAAGCAAGACAGCGACAGGAATAGAGGGGTATAGATGAATATTAAATCAAAAGTATTTCAGTCCTTTGACTATCTTCTCATTTTTTGTGTAATGGCTCTTGTTACTCTTGGCATTATGTTCATATATTCTTCAGGTATTAATTCTGAAGGATTTAATGTTTCAAGTGAATACTCAAAACAGATTATCTGGGCAGGTATCGGGCTTTTCCTTATGGTTTTTATGTGTCTTGTTGATTACAGACGTCTTACCATTTATGTTCCGTACATGTTCGCTTTTCTTGTATTCATATTGATTTATACAAAGTTTTTTGGACGCTATGTAAAAGGTGCCAGAAGCTGGCTTGGTATTGGAAAATTTGGTGTTCAGCCTTCTGAATTTTGTAAAGTTATTTACATTCTCTTCTTGTCCTGGTATTTAGACCGTTCAAAAAATGAAGAGCCTAGAAAAAGATTCCTTATTTCTCTCTGCATTTTTCTTCTTCCTACTGGATTAATTCTGCTGCAGCCTGATCTCGGTACAGCTACTGTTTATGTTCCTATCTTCCTTGTAATGTGCTTCGTAGCAGGGGTGCCTTTAAGATATATTCTTATAATTTTCTTAACAGGTATGATGACTGTAATTTTTGCAGTTCTACCGCTTTATCAAACAGAAATTGCACATTCAAATTACCTGCTGATTAATGTTCTTATGAGTCAGAAGCTAAGTATTCTTCTCATAGCGGCATGTCTTTCTGTTGCAGTAATAGGTTTTCTTGGAAAAATTTTCTATCCCGATAATAAATATTTTTACTGGATTGCATATATTTTTGGTATCATTACTGCATCTTTAATTCTTTCAAAAATTTGTGGAAAAGTTTTGAAAGATTATCAGATTAAGCGTCTTATTGTATTTCTCAATCCTGACAGTGACCCTCGTGGTGCGGGCTGGAATATAATTCAGTCAAAAGTAGCCATTGGATCTGGAAATATTTTCGGACAGGGATTTTTACAGGGGACACAGAGTCATTACCGGTTCCTTCCTGAACAGTCTACTGACTTTATTTTCAGTATTCTTGCAGAAGAACTTGGTTTCTTTGGATGTCTTTTAGTATTTGCTCTTTATTTTATTATTCTTTTAAGAATTATTTATACAATGCGTAATGCTGCCAGCAACTTTGGATATTATATTTGTTCTGGTATTCTTGCCATGTTCTTTTTCCATTTTATCGTTAATGTTGGAATGGTTATGGGAATTATGCCAATTACAGGTATTCCATTGTTGTTCCTGTCTTATGGCGGTTCTTCTTTATGGACAGCAATGATTTGTACTGGCCTTGTTATGAGTATAAATTCTCATAAATTCGAGTTGTAGTTATTATCAGCAATAAAATAATTTTGCGGAGATTTAATGAATTTAATTAATCCCATTAAAACCTTTGGTTCAAAACTGGTAAGTGTTCAAAATCCCTCTTCTTATATTGGTGGAGAAATCGGTGCTGTTATAAAACCTCATTCTCAGAATGATTCTCTTTTTAATTTTGCTATGGCTTTCCCTGATACTTATGCAATCGGAATGAGTAATCAGGCTATTAAGATTATTTATCAGGGGTTAAATAAAAAGTCCTCAGTTAGAGCTGAAAGAGTTTTTTGTCCTGACACAGATTTTGAAAAACTTTTAAAAGATACAGATACAACTTTATATACTCTTGAAACAGGAATGCCTTTAAATCAGGTTGATATGATTGGTTTTTCAATTGGTTATGAACTTGGAATTACAGGTGTTTTAAGTATTCTTGATCTTGGAAAAGTTCCTCTTCTGAAAAAAGACAGAACTGAAAATGATCCTATTGTTATTGCCGGAGGTGTAGGAGCTACAAATCCGGCTCCTTTCAGTGTGTTTTTTGATGCTGTTTTTATTGGAGAAGCAGAGGGAGGGATGTTCGAATTAATTGAAAAGCTGGCAGAAATGAAAACAGCCGGTGCTTCAAGAAAAGAACTACTGGAAGAATTTGCCCGTTGTCCTAATGTCTGGACAGAAGATATGTCTGAAGAAAAATGCGGACACAGTATTGCCCGGCGTGCAGTTTACGAAACTTTTGCAGAAGACGAACCTGTTGAATCTTTCCTTCCGCTTCCAAACATAAAAACAGTTCAGGATCATGGTGTTTGTGAAATTATGCGTGGTTGTCCTAACGGCTGCCGTTTCTGCCATGCAGGTATTTATTACAGACCTCAGAGAGCCAGAACACCACAGCGTATTTTTGAATATTGTGACAAGCTTGTTAATCAGGCGGGTTACAAAGAAATCAGTTTAACAAGTCTTTCAAGTGCAGATTATCCGGACATTGGCGGACTTTTGACTGAGTTAAACAACAGATATAAATCAAAGAATATTTCATTTCAGCTGCCATCCTTAAAAGTAAACAGTTTTACTTTACCACTTCTTGAACAGCTTTCTGAAGTTAGAAAAAGCGGGTTGACTTTTGCCGTTGAAACTCCGGAAGAAGCATGGCAGTTAAGGCTCAATAAAGAAGTTTATGCACAGCATCTTGTTGATCTTATAAATGAAGCAAAAAAAAGAGGGTGGAACAAAGCAAAATTCTACTTTATGGTAGGTCTTCCATTCCCAGAAACTGATGAAAAAACTGAAGAAAAAGTCATTGTGGATTTTATGCTTGATCTTCAGAAAAGAACAAATATTCAGTGTCATATAAATGTGGGAACCTTTATTCCAAAACCTCATACAGCTTATCAGTGGGTAAGACAGATCAGTCCGGAAGAAAGTGACAGAAAGCTCCGTTATATCCGGGATAATCTTCCTAAAGGTAAATTTAAGGTTGGAACACATGACATTTCAACAAGCTATGTAGAAGGTCTTTTTAGCCGTGGAGATAAACGGGCAGGTATGGTTATTTATAATGCCTACATGAAAGGTGCCCGTCTTGATGCCTGGGAAGAGAATTTAAGAAGGGATCTTCCTTTGTGGGAAGAAGCATTTGCTGAAGCGGGCTATGATGTAAAGAATGAAATTTTAAGGGAACGAAGTAAGGATGAACCATTACCATGGGATGATGTAAGCCTTGGTCCTGCCAAAAATTTCTATCTTAAAGAATGGCAGAAAAATGAACAGGAAGTTCTTACTCCTGTTTGTAAGCCTGATTGTGATCACCGTTGTGGAGTTTGTAACAACAAAGTAAGCGTAAATACAGATCAATTAAAGAATTTTGTATACAAAAGTATACAAGGTAATAAAAATTCTTCTCAAAAAACTGCTGGAAATGAAGGAATTACTTCAAAATTTGAAAACAGTTCCATTGAACGTCGTCAGGAATGTAATATTCCGGTTGTATACAGAGCTGTATTCAAGTTTACAAAATTAGAGGGTGGTCAGTTTTTCAGCCATCTGGCCGGAATTGAAATGTTCAACAGGGCAATTCAAAAATCTGGTTTATCGGTTATTTATACAGCGGGATTTAATCCTTTGCCACGACTGGAATTTTCAGCTACTTTGAGCCTTGGAACTGAGTCCGAAGATGAAATTGCCTCTGTTGTTATGTATGATCCTGTTGATGAAAAAACATTTGTGGATTCATTAAATAAGGAACTGGTTAGCTTTATTCAGATTAAAAAAGCTTTTATTTTTCCTGTAACAAATCAACGGCGCCGTGAAAGTTTAAGTGCTTCATTGTGGGGAAACAGATATATTTATACATTTAACGAATCAGCAGATTCATTGAAAAAGTTTTTTGAAACAGAAACTGGAAAATCCTTCCTTTCAAAAGAATCTCTGTGTAAGTTTGATTTAAAAGAAAATGTGCTTGATTGTACATTGTTATTCCAGAAAGACCGTCCATTCAGAAATGCTCTTGAAGAATTCTACGGTAAAAAAATGTGGGAAATTGCTTCAATAAGAAAAATTCAGAGTCTTGCTAAACCTGAAATTATGGGCTGGACTCCGGAATTAAATCAGGAATATGCTGATAAAAT
>JAEDGQ010000156.1 GCA_016297415.1 Treponema sp. | reverse complement strand
ATAACGTCGTCCTGCTGTTCTTTTGTAAGGTTGATGAAGCGTACAGCATAACCAGATACACGAACTGTAAAGTTAGCATATTCAGGTTTTTCTGGATGAGCCTGACAATCCTTAAGTTTTTCAACACCGAATACGTTTACATTCAAGTGGTGTGCTCCCTGTGAGAAGTATCCGTCAAGAACGTTTACCAGGTTACTAATCTGTTCACCTTTTTCATGTCCAAGAGCAGCTGGGTTGATTGTCTGAGTATTTGAAATACCATCCAAAGCATAGTGGTATGGAAGTTTTGCAACAGAGTTCAAAGACTTAATCAAACCTTTTGTTTCTGCACCGTAAGAAGGATTTGCACCAGGTGAGAAAGGAGCTCCTGCAGGTCTTCCGTTTGGAAGTGCACCAGTTGCTTTTCCGTATACAACATTTGAAGTAATTGTAAGAATTGAAGTTGTAGGTTCTGCATCGCGATATGTAGGATGCTTTTTAATCATATTCATAAATGTTTTCAAAAGCCATACAGCCATTTCGTCTGCTCTGTCATCATCCTGACCATAGCGTGGGAAATCGCCTTCTACAGTAAAGTCTTTTACAAGAGTTACTTTATCAATTACATTTCCTGCTTTGTCTTTTACTTCAACTTCTTCACGATTTACTTTAACTTTTGCGTATTTCATTGCACAAAGTGAATCTACAACATGTGAGAAACCTGCAATACCAGTTGCGAATGTTCGTTTTACATCTGTATCTTCAAGAGCAAGTTCAGCAGCTTCGTAGTAATATTTATCGTGCATATAATGAATTGCATTCAATACATTTACATAAACACCTGCAAGCCATTCAAGCATGTTAAGATATTTCTTTTCTACTTCTTTATAGTTTGAAGCATCGATAACATCTGCTGTAATAGGAGCATATTCAGGACCAATCTGCATACCTTTTTTAAGACATTCATCTTTACCACCGTTGAAAGCGTAAAGAAGAGCTTTTGCCAGGTTAGCACGAGCACCAAAGAACTGCATTTCTTTACCAGTCTGTGTAGCAGATACACAACAACAGATTGAATAGTCATCACCCCAAATTGGACGCATTACATCATCGTTTTCATACTGAATTGAAGATGTGTCAATAGAAATCTTTGCAGCATATTTTCTGAAATTTTCTGGAAGTCTCTTAGAATACAAAACTGTAATGTTTGGTTCTGGAGAAGGTCCCATATTTTCAAGAGTATGAAGGAAACGGAAGTCATTTTTTGTAACCATTGAACGACCATCCTGTCCAAGACCTGCAACTTCAAGTGTAGCCCAAATTGGATCACCAGAGAAAAGCTGATTGTAAGATTCAATGCGGGCAAAACGAACCATACGGAATTTCATTACAATATGGTCAACAAGTTCCTGTGCTTCTGATTCTGTGAGAGTTCCATTTTTAATATCTCTTTCAATGTAAATGTCAAGGAATGTTGAAACACGACCAACAGACATTGCAGCACCGTTCTGAGTTTTGATTGCAGCAAGGTAACCAAAGTAGAGCCACTGGAATGCTTCCCGTGCGTTTTTAGCAGGTTTAGAAATATCGTAACCGTAAAGAGAAGCCATCTGTTTAATGCCTTTAAGAGCATTTATCTGATCTGATACTTCTTCACGAAGACGGATAACTTTTTCTGTCATTGTTCCGTCACCAATATTTGCAAAATCTTTCTGTTTTTCCTGAATAAGATAATCGATACCGTAAAGAGCAACTCGTCGATAATCACCTACGATTCGTCCACGTCCATAAGTATCAGGTAAACCTGTTAAAATGTGAGCTGAACGAACAGCACGGTGTTCTGGTGTGTAAACATCAAATACACCCTGGTTATGTG
This sequence comes from Treponema sp., assembly GCA_016297415.1. Lineage (GTDB taxonomy): Bacteria > Spirochaetota > Spirochaetia > Treponematales > Treponemataceae > Treponema_D. The sequence goes on along the minus strand of JAEDGQ010000156.1, from coordinate 461 downwards.
TTTTGTGATATTCTGTGAAGATTTTCTTGAGTTCTGGGTCAACTTCATAACCATACATTTCACACGACTGAACTGCCATGTTGATTCCACCGTAAGGCATAAATGCACGTTTTAAAGGTTTATCAGTCTGAAGTCCTACAACCTTTTCAAGATCTTTTCCTTCCGGACAAATGTATGCTGCACCGTAAGCTGTAAGGCCTGTAACAACTTTTGTTTCAAGGTCTAAAACACCAGTTCTTTCTTTTCCGTCTAAGCCTTTAGAAACTTTGTTGTGTTCTGCTTTCTGCAACTTCTGAAGTTCATCAAACAATTTGTTTGTTGCAGCTGTTGGTCCTGCTAAGAATGATTCATCTCCATCATATGGAGTATAGTTAGCCTGGATAAAGTCACGAACATTTACTTCTGATGTCCATGCGCCTTTAGGATTAAATCCTTCCCATTCTGGTCTTAAAGCCATAAAA
>JAEDGQ010000062.1 GCA_016297415.1 Treponema sp. | reverse complement strand
TCACTCCTTTGCGCCATTTTTCAATACAAAATCAGTTATAATGCGTTTGCCCTGTAAAGATTACATTGTATGATTGAAAGCATGATTTTTTTCTATTATAATTTTGATAATTTTAAAAAATTATATAAAATGAGAGGCAAAAAAATGGCACTTACTCTTGCTGAAAAACTTCTTCAGGCTCATATCGTTCCTGAAGCATGTCCAAACATCGATTTTAAGAAAGGAACTCCTATTCCTCGTGGTGAAGACATTGCAATTCACATTGACCAGACTCTTACTCAGGATGCTACTGGTACTATGGCATATCTTCAGTTTGAAACAATTGGAATTCCTCGCGTAAAAACAGAACTTTCAGTTTCTTATATTGACCACAACACACTTCAGACAGACTTTAAGAATATGGATGACCATCGTTATCTTCAGTCTGTAGCTGCTAAATATGGTCTTTATTTTTCTCGTCCAGGCAACGGTATCTGTCATCAGGTTCATCTTGAATGTTTTGGAAAACCAGGAAAAACACTTCTTGGTTCTGACAGCCACACTCCAACAGGTGGTGGAATTGGTATGATCGCAATTGGTGCCGGCGGTCTTGATGTTGCCGTTGCAATGGGTGGTGGTGCATTCCACACTCCAATGCCAAAAATCTTTGGTGTAAAACTTACAGGAAAACTTCGTAAAGGTGTTGGCGCAAAAGATATTATTCTTGAAGTTCTTCGCCGCGAAACTGTAAAAGGCGGAACTGGAGCTATTTACGAATACTTCGGTGACGGTGTAGAAACTCTTACAGTTCCACAGCGTGCAACAATTACAAACATGGGTGCTGAACTTGGTGCAACATGTTCAATTTTCCCTTCAGATGCAAAAACAAAAAAATTCCTTGAATCTATGGGCCGCGGTTCTGACTGGACAGAACAGAAAGCTGACGAAGGTGCTGTTTATGACAAGATGATTGAAATCAATCTTAATGATCTTTCAGCACTGGCAGCATGTCCTCACAATCCGGATGTTATTGATTCAATTAAAAATCTTTCAGGTAAAAAAGTAACACAGGTTGTAATCGGTTCATGTACAAACTCTTCTCTTGATGACCTGGAAAGCGTTGCAGCTATCGTTAAGGGAAAACACATTGCTCCAGGCGTTGAAGCTGGTATTGCTCCAGGAAGCCGCACAACACTTCTTATGGCTGCTAAAGCTGGTATTCTTGAAGATCTTATTGATGCAGGTTTCCGTATTCTTGAATCTGCCTGCGGTCCTTGTATCGGACAGGGCTTTGCTCCAAACTCAGAAGGTGTAACTCTCCGTACATTTAACCGTAACTTCAAAGGCCGCTCAGGAACAGCTGATGCAAATGTTTATCTTGTTTCCCCAGAAACAGCAGCTGCTGCCGCAATTACAGGTGTATTCACAGAAGCAGAAACTCTTGATTATGAAGATCCTGCATACAAAACAGGCGTTCGTATTTCAATGCTCGATGGAAACGATCCTCGCCTTTCTTCTCCAATGGTTCTTAACTGTGCCCAGAACCGGGGAATGATAATTCCTCCACTTGATGAAACTGCAGCTTCAAAAGTTGAAATTCTTCGTGGACCAAACATTAAGCCTTGTCCGCCATGCCGTGAATATGCACCAAAACTCAGCCTCCCTGTTCGTCTTAAGGCAAAGGACAATGTTTCTACTGACGATATTATGCCAGCAGGAGCTAAAGTTCTTCCTCTTCGTTCAAACATTCCTGAAATTTCAAAATTCACTCTTACACGCCTTGATGAAACTTTCTACACACGCTCAGAAGAAGCAAAATTTGCTGACTGTTGTGTAGTTGGCGGTGAAAACTATGGTCAGGGTTCAAGCCGTGAACATGCAGCATTAGGACCTATGTATCTCGGTGTTCGTGCCGTTATTACAAAATCTTTTGCCCGTATTCACAAAGCAAACCTTATCAACTACGGCATCATTCCAATGACATTTAAGGATGCTGCTGATTATGACAAGATTTCACAGGGTGATACACTTGAACTGGTTAATATTGATGAAGCCCTCAAAAATGGAACAAACTTCAAAATCTTTATTAACGGTAAAACAGAAATTGAATGTGTAAATGACATTGCAAAACGTTCTGCTGATATTATTATGGCAGGGGGTCTTGCAGCTTACACTCGTAAAGGCGGAAACTAATAATCCGTCAACAAAAAGGAGCTGTCTTAAAAGTATGATTTACGGTGGTTGAGCCTGTCGAAACCACCACATTTAGTGTAGCAGTCATTTCCACAAGCTCAATGAGCGCTACACTAAATACTTATTGGACAGACCCTTTTTATTATTTCTTTTTATTTTTTTTATTACAAAGGCTGCACATTGTTCCACCTTCACAGGAACCGCAGCCTCCTTTTTTATTTCTTTTTCTTATTATAACAAGGGCAGTAATCACAAGAACAACTATTAACCCTATAATCAGATAATCAATACTATTCAAAGGAACTCCTACATTACTTTCAGACAAATGTTATAAACGGCAAAGGAAACAACCCAGGCTATACTGCACTGCCACAAAACAAGAATACATGCCCATTTAAGGCCCATTTCTCTTTTTATTGCACTTATTGCAGCAATACAAGGTGAATAAAGAAGACTAAAAGCAAGCATTGAAGCAGCAGAGGCCGAACTGAGTACTGAAATAACTTCTGCTCCAAACAGAATCTCCATTGTGGAAACAACACTTTCCTTTGCAATAATTCCTGAAATAAGAGATGTACAAATTTCCCAGTATCCTAATCCGAGAGGCTTAAAAACAGGTACAAGCACACCGGCAAGACTTTTTAATATACTGTCTTTTGGTTCAACCATATTCAGGTGAAAATCAAAACGCTGAAGAAACCACACAACAATTGTTGCTACAAAAATTATTGTGAAGGCTTTTGTCAAAAAGTCTTTTGCTTTTTCCCATAAAAGAAGGGATACATTTTTTGCACCAGGCATACGATAATTAGGAAGTTCCATTACAAATGGTACGGCTTCACCTTTAAAAAAAGTCGCTTTATACAAAAAGGCTGCCCCGATTCCTGTTAAAATTCCACCAAGATAAAGGGCTGTCATTATCAATCCGCTGTATGCCGGGAAAAAAGCATTTACAAAAAACCCGTAAATCGGAAGTTTTGCAGTACAGCTCATAAAAGGAGTCAGGAGAATAGTCATTTTTCTATCACGTTCACTTGGCAGAATACGGGTAGACATTACAGCCGGTACAGTACATCCAAAACCAATCAGAAGAGGCACAATACTTCTGCCTGAAAGTCCAATTTTTCTCAGAAGTTTGTCCATAAAAAAAGCAACTCTGGCAATATAGCCGGAATCTTCAAGCAACGACAAAAAGAAAAAGAGAACAACAATAATCGGAAGGAAACTTAATACAGAGCCAACCCCCGAAAAAATGCCTTCTACAACAAGACTATGAACAGCTTCATTTACACCAGCACTTTTTAGCAGATTATCTACAACTACAGTCAGTCCGTTGATTCCCCTTTCCATCAAATTCTGAAAAAAAGCCCCTATTACATTAAAAGTTAAAAAGAAAATTCCTGCCATAATTAAAACAAATGAAGGAATTGCAGTCCATTTTCCTGTAAGAAATTTGTCTATTTTTTCACTACGCTGTCTTTCTTTACTTTCAGCAGGCTTTTTTACAGCATTTCTGCATACCCTGAAAATAAATTTGTAACGCATATCAGCAATAGCAGCACTTCGATCAAGACCACTCTCTTTTTCCATCTGCAGAATAAGATGTTCTATAGTTTCAAGTTCATTCTGATCAAGATCCAGCATTGAAAGAGTAATTTTATCGTTTTCAATGATTTTACTTGCTGTAAATCTTAAAGGCATTCCTGCTCTTAATGCATGATCTTCAATAATATGACATACTGCATGAAGACACCTGTGAACTGCTCCATTATTATCACTTTCATCACAATAATCCTGATACACAGGTTTTTCCTGAAAATAAGCAACATGAAGAGCGTGTTCAACAAGTTCATCTACACCTTCATTTTTTGCCGCAGAAATAGGAACAACAGGTACACCAAGCATGGATTCAATCATGTTAATGTTAACGGAACCTCCATTACCGATGACTTCATCCATCATATTCAAAGCAACTACCATTGGAATATTCATTTCCAGCAGCTGCATTGTAAGATATAAATTTCGTTCAATATTGGTTGCATCTACAATGTTTATGATTGCTTTAGGCTTTTCCTGAAGAACAAAATTACGGCTTATAATTTCTTCACTGGAATAAGGGGACATTGAATAAATTCCCGGCAGATCTGTTACGAGAGTTTTTGGATTGTTTTTTATTGGTCCATCTTTTCTGTCTACAGTAACACCTGGAAAATTACCCACATGCTGATTTGATCCTGTAAGTCTGTTAAAAAGAGTTGTTTTTCCACAGTTCTGGTTTCCAACCAGAGCAAAAGTAAGGACCTGATCAGGAGGAAGGGGATTTTCATTTGCAGAATCGTGATATCTGCCGCTTTCGCCAAGTCCAGGATGGTTGATTTTTACAACTTTGCCACCAATATCAGAATTCTGATTGTTTTTTTCAGTATCATTAACACTTTCAACTTCAATTTTTTCGGCATCTTGAAGTCTTAAAGTAAGTTCATAATCATAAATGCGAAGTTCAACAGGATCACCCATTGGAGCAAATTTAACAACTGTTACTTCAACCCCCGGAATAAGCCCCATATCAAGAAAATGCTGGCGTAATTCTGCTTCTCCTCCAGTTTTTTTTATGAATGCTTTGTCACCTTCTTTAAGATCTTTTAATGTCATAATTCCTCTATTAGTTAGCTTACTCTAACATTATATAAAGTTTCCCCCTTTTTTCAAGCCTTATTATTTGCGTTGATTTACTTTTAGTTTTATAATTTAAAGGATATTTATTGTGAGGTTCAAAAATGAATGTACATAATTTGATGGAAGAAGTTGTAATTTACAGAATTAATAATCTTTATGAACAGGTGAAGGAATTTAAAACAAGCTGGTTAACCTGTGACTGTGAAAACTGCCGCCTTGATACTATCAGTTATGTTCTGAACAGAATTCAGCCTAAATATGTTGTATCTGGTCGTGGCGTTCTTCATGCGAAAGATGTAATGGAAGATCCGCAGGTAAAAGCCGATATTGATGCCATCGGAATTGAAGGTATTCGTATTGTAAGTACAACTAAAAGACCATTCCATAGTTCTCTGAGAATTGAATGCGAAGTTCAAAAGTCAGATAAACCAGTCTTCAACTTTCCTACTATTCAGGGAACTATTCTTGAAGGTAATACATTTGAGCCACTTATTGGTGCTACAGTTACTCTTAAAGCCAATGGAGAACCAGTTGAAATGTCAGACATGACATGGGCTAACCCTATTAATACTTATAATAGTACAAAAGGAACATACAGTTTCTGGCCTAAGGCTGCAGCTGCTAAAAAAGTTAATGAATCCCAAAAGTTTAATTTTACAATCGAAGTAAGCCGCCCTGGTTACGACAGCATTACCTACTCTTTTTCAACAACATTGACTTCTGAAGGAATGGTAAAAGGAGAACTTGATACTACAGTTTCTTTGAAAGTAATGGATCTTGTAATGTTTAAATCAGACATTAAAAATTCCATGGAAAGAGGACTTTCTGAATAAAAAATATTAAAAAAGTTCAAATATTTCATGTTTTAGTGTTGAACATTTTTTTTATTTTTGCTATATTAATTAAGTCGCTTGACATTAAGGACAGTTAGCTCAGTTGGTAGAGCCCCTGGTTTACACCCAGGTTGTCGGGAGTTCGAGTCTCTCACTGTCCATAATTTTTAATTTCAGCGATAAACAATAAACTGGACAGTTAGCTCAGTTGGTAGAGCCCCTGGTTTACACCCAGGTTGTCGGGAGTTCGAGTCTCTCACTGTCCATCACAGACTGCTTTTTAAGCAGTCTTTTTTTTGCATTTTTATTTTCATATGAAAAAAGGGGCTGTCCCAAAAGTTCAACTTGCGGTGGTTGAGCTTGTCGAAACCACCATATTTAGTGCAATGGTCATTACTTATTGGTCATCCCCTTTCATTTTATTCAATAAAAATTTTTATCTGACAGTAACCATATCTCGTGTAATATCTTTCAAACTTGCAGCCCCGCACATTGCCATTGTATCTTTTAATTCCCCGGCAATTTTTTCAATGTAACAATTTACACCTTCTGCTCCACCACCAAATACAGAAACAACAAAAGGTCTGCAAATAAGAACACCGTCGGCACCTAAGGCAAGAGCCTTAAATACATCAGAACCGGAACGGATTCCACCATCAACAAAAACTTTGATTCTTCCATCTACAGCCTTACAGATTTCTTCAAGAACCTCTGCAGTTGCAGAACACTGATCAAGAACGCGGCCTCCGTGATTGGATACAACAATAGCACTGGCACCGGCTTCAATAGCTTTTAAAGCACCATTTACAGTCATTACACCTTTAACGATAAAAGGAACTCCGGCTTCTTTTACAATTTCTTTTAATTCAGAAACTGTTTTACTTCCTGCTGGTGGTGTCATATTTTTCAAAAATGGAAGTCCTGCAGCATCAATATCCATTGCTACGGCAAAAGCACCGCTATCTTTTGCCAATGCAAGTTTTGCTTTAATTATATCCATGTTCCATGGCTTGATGGTAGGAACTCCAGTTCCTCCGGCTTTTTTAATAGCGTTTGTTGCATATTCCATTACTTGAGAATCAGTTCCATCTCCAGTAAAAGCAGCAATTCCAGCCTCAGCACAAGATGCAACCAGAACATTGTTATATTCCATATCATTGTATTTATCTCCGTAATGCAGGTTTACTGCACCAACAGGAGCTGCAAAGAAAGGATATTTAAATTTCTTTCCAAAGAGTTCAATTGTTGTATCTGGAGCAACATTTTCACAAATAGTGTCCATATTAAGACGAACACTCTGCCACTTATCAAAATTACGGATGGCATTATCTCCAGAACCTTTTGCACCTGGACCTGGAATCTGATTCGAACAAGCCTTACCATTACAAACAGGACAAGCTTTACAATATTTACCAATACAGCCACGAGCCTGTTCTAAAACTTCATTATATGTCATTTAAAACCTCAATCCCCTATTATACTCCGATTTATAAATTTTAACCATTTTAAAATTTTTTCAAATTTTCTCTATTTTCCTATAGACACAAAATCCTCTTTCTGTTATTATAATTTCTGTTACGGGATGTAGCGCAGCTGGTAGCGCGCTTGGTTTGGGACCAAGATGTCGCAGGTTCGAATCCTGTCATCCCGACTTAAGACTTTACTAAACTGAGTAAAGTCTTTTTTTTTTATTTTAAATATTATCATTTTCCCGAAGAAAGCAAGGATTCGAAGCGAAGCGAGCGCGCCGCCAGGCGAAAAGGCCACAGGACGTGGCCGTCAGCGAGTGGAGCCGCCTGGCGGGAGCCTGCAGGACGCAGGCGACCAGAAGGCGAATCCTGTCATCCCGACTTAAGACTTTACCCAAGTGAGTAAAGTCTTTTTTTATTTTAAATATTATCATTTTCCCGAAGAAAGCAAGGATTCGAAGCGGAGCGAGCGCGCCGCCAGGCGAAAAGCCACAGGACGTGGCCGTCAGAGAGCGGAGCCGCACAAAATAGTCACAATTCTGCCACATTTCTGCCTTATTGATTATTTACCATTAAGGCATGAAAAAGGGAAAAAGTTTTATTCTTTTGGCGTGTGTATTTTTTTTGTGTGTTTTTGTTTTATTTAACCAACGTAAAGTTCAACCTTATAAAACATATACTGTTGTAAATAATGATCAGATGTTCACTCTGTATTCCCCTTCTGGAAGAAAAATTTATTCCGGGACATCGGTTTCTAAACTTTTTAAGAATATGCATCATATAATGAATACAGGGAACAAAGCTGCTTTTACTTTTGAAACAAACATAGACGATGGAAGGATTTTTTTTGACCAGTTAATAAATTATCCCAGTTTTGCAAAAGAGATAGAGTATAAAAATACAAAAGACGTTCAGGAGTTCAGAATTACTTTACTGGAATATTATAAAGAAGAGTTTATTCTGCAGATAAAAATTTTATAAAGGAAGTCTGACTGTAAAAAGTGCCCCACCCAGCTCTGAACTTTTCCCTACTGAAACAGAACCGTTCATTGCTTCTGAAATAGCTTTTACTGTAGCAAGTCCTAATCCTGTATGCTGAGTTTTCTGGTCTTCAGATCTGTTTGTATAAAATCTTTCAAAAATTTTATTGCGTTCTTCTTCCTTTACACCAGGTCCATTATCTTCAACCTGCAGGACAAGACAATTTGAGTCGCAATTTGTTTTTAAAATTACATCTGTCCCAAATCCGGCCGCATTTGAAAGCAGATTATCGAGAATTCTTTCAAGATAATTTTCTCCGGTAGTTATTTTAAAACTTTCTGGAAGTTTATTATTAAATGAATATTTTACATCTTTATTAATTAAAGCTGCCTGCTTTATTAAATTTTCACACAATTCACCTGCATCTACTGTTACTTTATCGAATTCAATTTCACCATCGATTTTTGTAATATTTCTGACTCCTGTAAGCAGTTTTTGAAGCCGGTCAATTTCTTCATTTATTGCAGTTATGAATTCTTTTTTTTCTTCAGCCGAAATATCTGTATTCAGTATTTCTGTGCAGGATCTTATAGCTGCAAGAGGATTCTTAAATTCGTGTGAAACATCGCTGGCAAAACTTTCTGTAAATTTTATTCTGTTTTGAAGTCTGTCTACAAGATTTGTAAAGGAACGGGAAAGTTCACCTATTTCATCATTTCTTAAATTTCCGGTAAACTCTGTAGAAATTATGCGGCCTTTTCTGTCGGCACATAGTGCTGTTTGTTTTGAAAGTTTCTTTAAAGGAAGACTGATTCTAAAACTCAAAAATACTGCAATAACAGCAACAGCAAGAAGTGACCATAAAAAAACTTTTCCCAGATCAAGACGAAGTTTATACAGATTACTTAAGATTTTATAAGTTGAACGGCTTACAAGAACTACTCCGCATACTTCATTTCCATTAAAAACAGGAACCGCAGAATAAAGATTAACACTATTCTGCCCTCCCTTCGATATTCTTGTAGCAGCCCCATATCGGCCATTTAAGGCAGCTTTTATTTCATTTCCATCGTATACAGAATGGACAGAATAATAATCACTTTTTGACTGTACTGGAGGCCTGAAATATTTTCTGTAAAGGCGAACAGGGAAAGAGAAAAGTCTGTAAACAAAAGTTTCATCTGCCCTCTTTTCAATTTTTTCAGAAATTCTGTTTTGAGTTTCTGTCCTGTCTTCAATTACCGGCTCCTGAGAAAAAGTCACTGCTGAATCTGCGATTAATTCAAGATCCGTATTCAATACTCTGATTCTGGCATCGAAACGGCCATTCATCGCTTTTAAAAGTCCGTTTGCATTTTCTTTTGTAAAGTGTGAACCATAAAGGCTTGATGCAACAAGTCTGGCCTGCTGGACATTGGAATTTTCAATCTGTTCAAGAAGTTGTTTTTCGTAGGTTTTTAAGGCCATAACTCCTGCAACAGGTACAAATGCAATTATTATAAGAAAAATTGAAATCTGTATACTTATTGAAATATTTAATTTTTTAAGAAACTTCATGCTTTAATCCTGGAGAAATTTATACCCTATTCCATAAACCGTTTCAATTTTTTCTGAACCGATTTTTTTTCTCAGTCGTTTTATGTGACAATCTATTGCACGGTCATTAACATAAGTGTCTTCAGGGAATGCAGCATTCATCAGCTGTTCTCTTGTTAAAACTGCCCCTGCTCTGGCACAGAATAATTCAAGAATACGGAACTCAGATACAGTTAAAGCAAGATTTTTTCCTGCCATTGATGCCGTATAATTTTCTGAATTGATTTTTATAGAATTACCGGTTTCTGAATTCTGCTTTTCGGAGGAAACAGGAGTTTTATAGAATTCATATCTTCTAATAAGAACCTTTACTCTTGTAATCAATTCCCGCATTGAAAAAGGTTTGCATAAATAATCATCAGCTCCAAGTTCAAGTCCAAGAACCTTATCAAATTCTTCATCACGACTTGTAAGAAAAATAGCAGGAATTTCAGGATGGATGACTTTATATTTTTGTAGAAACATAATTCCATCCATTACAGGCATCATTATATCAAGAATGTATAAATCAGGGATTTCTTTATTCTGTAAGGCATCTAAAGCAAGACTTCCGTTTGAATATTCTAAAACATGAAAATTTTCATTCTTTAGGGCTGTTCCAACGGCAAGTCTTACATTTTTTTCATCATCAACAATTGCTATTTTCAATCTTATTCTCTGGAATTATTTTTTTTATATTAAACAACTTTTCGTTTCTGGTGAAGTACATTAAAACTGCAATAATAAAGAAAGCAAACAAAGAACCTATAAGAAGTGCATTATCTTCTGATTTAAGGCTGAAATATAAATATCCGTATAATCCTCCAAAAACCCCAGACAAAGTTAATCCTGTAAAAGCCTTACGGGCAATGGAAGCCACATAAACGGATATAAGAAGTCCCGATGCGACGGAGGAAATTAAATAAGCCCAGCCAAAATTAATATGTTCGGAAAAAGCCAGCAAAAGAAGAAAGAACACTACGCTTGCAGCTCCACTTAAAAGATATTGAAGGGGATTCAAATTAAGATTTGTAAAAAGCTCAAAAAGGAACAGAGCAATAAAAGGTACAATAATGAATAAAAATCCGTAATTTATAGCTCTGTCCAGTTTTTTATAAACATTTACGCTGTCTACAAGAGAAAAACCAAGAAAGTCTTCTGAATAACCTGAATTGAAAGGCAGATTCCAGCTTGCTTCAAATCCTTCCTCAGTAAGAGTTCTTTTATTTGGTAAATAACTTTCTGTAAAACCTGGTGACGGCCAGTTTGATTTTATAGTGAGTTTAGTATCTTCTCCGTTAATCTTGCAGAAAAAGTTTCTGGCCCCACGGATTTTAACAGCTGTGGAAAAAGTCATTGTACCAGGCTTATATACTATATCTGATTTTATGCCAGAATTTTTTAAGGTTGTTTTATATGATTTTCCATTAATTATAAATTCAGGATGGGACAAAATAGATGTTTCATCCAGTTGTAATAGAAAATAAGCTTTATCAAGGTAAAACTGATTTGAATTAAGATTTTCCAGTGTAAAAGTTCCTTGAACGCATAAATCTCCTGTAAATACCGGAACAGAATAAATGCCAACAGTTCTCATTTCTGTATTTATAATGGAATCGATTTTGATTTCAGATGGATTAAAATATCTGATATTTGATTTTTTTGTCCTGATACATTTTCCATCCACAATTTTTTCTTCAATTTCGTCATATGGAACAGCTAATGTTAAACCCCTAAAAAGAAAACCGCCTCCGGCTGAATTGCTGATTGTACGCTCTGCATAGTCATAGGCCTCTTTTCTGTCCTTTAATTTTGATTTAATTGAACAGTTTCCCAGCAGCAGTGAAACAATAATGATTCCGATGGAAGTAAGTTTTACTGCCATGGAAAAAGAATCAATTTTTTTCATTTTATAACTCCTTCAGAACATCTCCGTTCTGCAGGAATAATATAAAAAACAATTAAGGCAAAATTATGTCAGAAATAAGGCAAATAATGATGAATCCAAAAGGTTGTAATATATTTTTCATTGAAGCACAAAAAAAGGGGCTGTCCAATAAGTTTGCATTACGGTGGTTGAGTTTATCGAAA
>JAEDGQ010000155.1 GCA_016297415.1 Treponema sp. | reverse complement strand
TCCTGTTTCCGTAAGGTCGGGTCAGAGTCTGCTGGCTGCTCTCAGAAGCAGGGGAACCGAAAATATCCAGCTCCTCATCAATAAGGTGAAGCTCAGACTGGCAGACAAAGGTTATCTGATGGATGTGGAGGACATAGCGGAAACCTTCGGAATAGAAGTATGCGGAGTTATTCCGTATGATGAATCCATGCATGTTGCTTTCAACAACGGCAGGGCTGTGGTTGATATTGAGGACAGCGCCGGGGCAGAGCATTTAAACAGGGTTATAGAACGATTCCTCTTGACAGAATAAGTTAAAATCCCGTCTTTGACAGTTAAGTCAATTTGAAAACCGCCAAACCATTGCAATTAGAGGGCTTGACGGTTTTTCGCTACTGTTAAAAATGTAGTATTTCGATTACTTTTTTGTGGACTTGATAATTTCTTTCATTTTTTTCTCTGTTACAATTTGCTTATCAGTTCTAAATCCGAATGCTTCGTGAAGCGCGTCTGTAATTTCGGTTCTTGTATAGCATGGTATGTATCCGACCCCTTTGATTTTCTGGAATTTCATGCCTTGCAGTGTTCTGATGATTTCTGATACTGTGTATTTTTCGTCAAGTTTCTTTTCTAGTGTTCTGAAAACGATTAGTGCTAAAAAGCAGGTCATGAAATGTGCTCTTATGCGTTCATCCTTTTGGACATACACCGGCCTTGCCTTGAACTCTGATTTCATGATTCTGAAGGACTCTTCAATTTCCCATCTGCGTCTGTTGATTTTGATAATTGTATTGATATCATCTTCCAGTGTTGTGCAAACTGCATAGAATCCATCATACATCTCTTCTTCTGCTATTTTTGATGTATTCAGTGTTCTGATACACTTTTCAGCAACTTCCCCATCCATAGTTAACTGTATTTCTTCTATGAATCTTGAAGGACTGTTGATGTTGCGTGTTTTGTTTTGATTTCCGTTTATGAGATGGGCAGCTCTGTCAATCTGACGCCTTCTGATCTCGCGCTGGTAATTCCTGTACTTTACACTGTAGGAAACCACAAGCCTCTGTTCTATACATTTTTCGTTTATCCATCTTTCCTTGTGAAAAACGCTGTTTCTGTAAACATCTTCATCAATTTCCGATATATCATATTCTTTGCCGTCTCCGGGGAGTCGAAAGCCTTCAGGTGAAAGAGCCCATTCTTTAATGTGCTTTGGAAGAGTTTTAATAGATTGTGTTACAACGAAAGCTCTGTTGGGTTTATTGTTGAACTTTCTGTTTGCATATGATGCAAGGCCTGCATCCGTGCATACAATGAATTTTGAAAGGTCATAATCCTTGAGTATTTTTTCTTCCAGTGGTATCAATGTAGGCTGCTCATTTTCGTTTCCGGGGAATATGGTAAACGCGAGAGGAATTCCGTCTCCGTCTAAAAACAGACCCATCTGCACAATCGGATTGGGACGATGTTCTTTACTTTTACCGTATTTTCTGATTCCGGATTCGTCTTCAGTTTCAAAGAAAAAGTTTGTGCAGTCATAGTAGAGGACGGAAGTGTTTCGTTTATTGATACCGTTCTTGTAGATGAGGCTTTGAATGTTGTCTGATTCTTTGTCGATTACATCCAGTGCCCTGTAAATGTCATGGAGAGAAAAATCAGGTTTTTCAATCATGGTATTCATATATTCGTAAGAGGACATTTTTGAAGAAGGGGAGAGTATTCTAGAACACACAAGGTTAGATAAAAGGGAAGACAGATTGTACTGAAAGTCATAATTTTTGCTTACAGTTTTACATGCTTCACCGATACCGGTTTCATAAAAAAGCTTCTGCAGAAAGAGATATCCGCCCTCAAACAGAGTCATCTCGCCAATTGTCAATTGTCTGGTTTCTGAAAGTTTAAGAGAAATATTAAGAGTATCGTTTTTTTCAGCTTCGGTGTAGAAGCGAGCCTGCTCTTTGGCCCATTGAAGAACTTTTTCTCTGTCATTGTCATGCAGAGGCAGAAGTTCTTCGACAGTACCAAGTTTTTTAAAGATCTTAGATGTACTTTTTCCGTTTTCGTTGCGGTAAGCCTTTGAAATATATACGTGTTCAGCGTTCTTAGTTTTTGATAAAGTTACCCTCATGTTATGCACCTCCGGTAACATTATATCATAGATGCTACAAAAATGCTACAACAAAATGAATAAAATTTGACAAAAAAATCAAGCCATTTCAAGGCCTGCAGCGTTTTTTCTATTATTCAACTGTCAAACTCCCGAAAATACAGTGAAGAGGAACTGAAAAACATTATTAAAAAAATGTACAACGGGGATAAAATGATAAAGTCGGGAGAGATGGACAGTCGCATGGCTCTGGAGCTTCTGATTG
>JAEDGQ010000061.1 GCA_016297415.1 Treponema sp. | reverse complement strand
CACTCCTTTGCGCCATTTTTCAATACAAAATCAGTTATAATGCGTTTGCCCTGTGGTATCAATTTGTTGAACTATAGCAAAAAATTGATACCACAGGCTTATAATGAAAAGGGACTGTGAATCTTTTTAACATCCCTTTTGGATTTAACCTGCTATTGTGGAGTTAGCGCTCTGTAAGCCAGTCTTTGTAGTTAAGGAAGAAATGATCTCCGTTACGACCATCAATTCCCATGGCAAGTTCAATTTTGTCTTCTGAGTTTTCATCCTTGAAGTTTGAAACGCTGTACCAGAAATCACATTCTACATCGTTGTCATCGTTATCAACGTATTCAGAAGGCAGTTCCCAGATATAAAAATAATTACAGTCTTCCTTAGGAATAAGGTTATCAACAGTTATTGGAAGGTTAATTCCGTAATAAAACTTAGCTACGTTTCTTGATGCAGTTACAAATTCTTCTTTTGTCATGGAGAAAATTATATCAATTTACAGCATATAAACAATATATTAGTTAGTTTTTAAATCTTTGTGGTGTATAATTGAAATGATGGTTGTTTTAAAAAAAGGTGTTAGCTTTTCGCTTCTTACTGTAATTTTTCTTCTCATTCTTATTATGATTTTTATTGGGTCAGTTTATACATCCCATCGAATCAAGAAAAGTTACATACAGGTACAAGAAGCTATTCGTGTAAGTGCAATCTGTAAAAATTCATCACAGACAATCAAAGATATTTCAAATAATCTCTCAAAAAAAGCTCAGTATTTTGTAATCACTCATGCGACTGTTTATGCTGAAGAATATATTCAGGAAAGATTTAACAATCCTGAGAGAGAGGAAGCCCTTGCAAAGCTTTATGAGTCGACTCGTGAAAGCACAAACTTCAAAACACGCTTAAAGATTGCCATGAATCAGTCAGACAGTCTTGCCGGTATTGAACTTTATGCAATCCGTCTTGCCTATGAAGCTGCCGATATAACTGATCTTCCTTCTGCTATTTCTGAAATTGAGATTCGTCCTTCGGATGTTGGTAATACTGCAGAAGAAAGACAAAAGATTGCCCAAGGGGTAATTTTTAACGAAGGATACGCCTTGTATCAGGCCAGAGTTAATCAGAACTGTAATGATATTATTACAGAGATTGAGGCAGATATTGAATCAAATCTGGAAAGTAAATCTCAAAAACTTGCAAAGTTGCTGCATATGGCAAATCTTTTGCAGGCAATGCTGATTATTCTAAACATGATCTTCTTTGTAAGTTTGATTTTTATGATTCTCCGTCCTTTAAAGAACTACAGCAGTTCAATTAAAAACGAGGAACATCTTAATGTTATGGGTGCTATGGAACTTAAACTCCTTGCCGAAACTTATAACAATGTTCATGACTATGATGAACTTACAAAAATCCTCAATCGTCGTGGACTTAATGTAGCCTGCAAAAATTCGACTAAAAAGCGGTCTGAAGTTTGTTTTATTCTGGTTGATGTTGATAACTTTAAAACGATTAATGATACTTATGGTCACTCAACTGGTGACTTTGTTCTGGAAAAAATTGCAGAACTATTGAAAGAATATTTCAGAAAAGAAGATGCAATTGCCAGAATCGGAGGCGATGAATTTGCTGTTTTAGCTAATAATCTCAGCTTCGATTCTTCAGATTTAATAACATCAAAAATTGAAAAACTTAACATTGAATTGAGCAAAGTGGAAAAAGTAAAAAATGTTTCTGTTTCTGTGGGAATTGCTTTTTCTAGAAAAGGATATTCAAAGGAACTCTTTAGGAATGCAGATAAAGCCTTGTATCGTGTAAAGAATGGGACAAAAAATGGTTATTCTGTGTATGAATCGGTAATTGTTTAAGAAAAACAAAAAAGTACGGTTAACGTTTCTGTTCAGGAAATGTATGAAAAAAAGGGGATGACCAATAAGTAATGACCATTGCACTAAATATGGTGGTTTCGACAAGCTCAACCACCGCAAGTTGAACTTTTGGGACAGCCCCTTCTTTTTATGTTTATTTATTCATATCAAGAATCTGCTGGTAGATTTCAGGATAATCTTTTGAAAGCTCTGTAATTACTTTTTTTGAAGCTTTGCGCCAGGAATCAATATCTTTAACAGGGATGAACTCTACGCCCTCAGCCTGCATTTGTGAAATGGCTTTCTGTTCAAATTCTTCACCTTTTATACGAAGAATGTTAGCAGCATACAGAGCAGATTCTTCAATTATCTGCTGCTGTTTTTCTGTTAATGAATCCCATGCCGCAGAAGAGATAATAATCTGAATACCACCAAGCATATGACCGTCCTGAATCATATATGGTGCAGCTTTGTATAAGGAATTAGAAAGATAGTTAGAAATAGGCTGATCTGCCACTTCTACCTGTCCTGTCTGCATTGCAAGGAAAAGATCTGTAAAAGGGATTTTTACAGGTTCTGCCTGAAGACTGTCTGCCAGGGATGTGAGAATCTGACCGGAAACTCTCATTTTTTTGCCTTGGAAATCCTCAACTTTTGTAAGTTTTTGAGTCATGAAGAAGTTTCTGAAACCTTCTTCTGCATAGCACAAACCACGAACACCAAGGTTTTTTGTATATGGTTCTGTAAGAATTTCTTTTGCAAGGTCTGAAGCGGCAAAAGTCCAGAAATGTTCTGAGTTTGAAAAAGTATAAGGGATATTAATTAGCTTACTTTTTGTAGCACCATAAGAGGACAGATTTGCTGATACACGGGCAAGCTGAATGCTGTTATCATCTTTATCAAACATCTGTTTTAAAATCTGTGATTCATCCCCAAGAACTCCTGAACAGCGGAGATCGACTATAATTGATCCATTTGAGAGTTCTTCAACTTTTTCTTTGAAAGCTAAATCCATCTGCCCGCAAAGAGAAGATTCGGGATTAACTTCAGCCATAATGAGAGTTACAGGTTTGGCGGCTTTTTTTTCAGTGCAGGAAATCATAAAGACTGAAAAAAGAGAAATGGATAAAAATTTAAAAATACTTTTTTTCATAAATGACCTCATAGTCATTATATCATATCTGAAAAATATTGCATTTATTTTTTCCATAAGCATATTTTGAATAAAAATGTCTGGATTTTAGTTTTCTAAGCTTTTAATGGTTTTATTTTCGTAATGGAGTTTTAAGGCAATTGTGTTTGCTGCAGTTATCAGAAGATTCATGTCTGTGTACTGCCATATACGCATTGTGGTTGTGGAATCTGCTCTGAGATAACCATAAAGTGTTTCTCTGTATCTGATTTCAGCGTAAAAGATTGAATGAATGTTCTGACTGCGACATTCTTCTTCAAAGCTTTTTCCGTGAATTTTTCTTAACTGACTGATGTCGTTGTAATAAAAAATTCGGTTAAGACTGTTCATGTTCTTTTTTATATTGTCTTCTGAAACAGCCTTAAATTCTTTTGTCTTGGAAAGAGAATAAATCTGGCTGAAATAGAGTTTGCCTTCAGATTGAATGCAGATATGGTCAATCATAAGCATGGAACTTAAATTTTTAAATAGACTTTTGATTCCGTTAGATAAAGTGTCACTGGAATTCAGGGTGCGGAAAATATCAGTATGGCGCTGCATTGAATTCTGACCGGCGTCTTTTGTCGATAAAAGTTTTATGTCTTTGTGTTTTTCTGCCAGATAGATAATAAAGCAGTTACGGCCCTTTGTTTTTCCTCTATAAAGTGCTTTGTCTGCAGTTTCGAACAGGTCTTCATAGTTGTCAGCATCGATTTTATAGCGGGAAAGTCCCAGTGTAAGGGTTAAATACAGACCAGGAGCTGAGGGGATTTCTGTTCCTGTAACTTTTGAAAAAAGATTGTGACAGATTTGCCAGATTTCGTCGTATTCAGTTTTATTTTTCAGGACAATCATAAATTCATCACCACCAAATCGTCCGACAATTCCAGTGTCTTTTAATGCGTTTTTTATGGCTTGTGCCATAGTTTTGATAATGTCATCGCCGGTGTTATGACCGTACCCGTCATTCACATTCTTAAAATTATCAATATCAATAAGTGCAAATGAAAATGGAATATCTTGAGCTATTAATTCTTTTATATAATTTTCGATGGTTAAGCGTTCATATACTTGAGTAAGATAGTCATAGTGAGGTTCTTTTAAAGCAAAAATTTCATCTGTCATACCCTAAAAGTTTATAAGCAGTAGTAAGTGATGTAAAGAAATTATTTTATGAATAACAAAACCTTATGAATTGCATGACTTTTTTCAAAAAATTTGTGAACAATTCTTGACGCAGTCTATTATATCCTGAAAATAAAGAGGAATATTTAATTTCAAGATATATAGGTTCAATTTCGAGTTTTTTTATTTTAAACAGTGGCAAGGATCACGGGGATTGGACTTCGTCCAACCCCTGCGAGTTTTCTTGCGAAAACTCGTTTATTTACTTGTGCGCGAGGACGCGCACGGCCTGCCTCTCCCTTTGGTCGTGGCAGGGATTGTAAGGGCTGGCGTAGCCAGTTCCGAAGCGTAGCGAAGGAATGAAGCGATAGCGGAACCCTGAAAAGCCTGTTTTTTGCGAAGCAAAAAGCCACCCAAAGAATGAAATTTAAAACTCGACATAGGGATTTTACACTCCTTCATTTTTTGTTTTTAGGTAAGACTTGAAAAAGAAAGATAAAATTGTTAAATTTAGCAAAAGTCCGCAAAATACAAATATTGCGTACAAAAACAAGGTGTAGAAATTTTATGTTTTATTCTTACAAACAGTGTCTTGAAATATATAAGCATGATTATTCACTTGATAAAGAGGTTGATGAAAAACGACTTTACAAGGTAGAGAAAGGAATATATTCAGATACAGCTGTCTGGACAGATCTTGCTCTTACAGTTTTTAAATATCCTGAAGCTGTTTTTACAATGGAAAGTGCTTTATATTATCAGGGGTTAACTGATGTAAAAAGTGAAAAGTATTGTCTTGCTACGAACAGAAATGCCTATAAAATAAAGAATCCTGCTGTAAAACAGTTTTTTTATCCTGAAGAAACCGTTTTGCTTGGGGCTTTGGAAAAAGAAGTTAATGGTTCAAAAATAAAAATATATTCAAAAGAAAGACTTTTAATTGAATTGATTCGACATAAAAAGCTTGTTTCTTTTGATTATTATAAAAGTGTAATTTCAAATTATAGAAGCAGACTTTTTGAATTGGATAGAACCTGGTTTAAAGACAATGTACAGAAATTTCCAGCATCAAAAAAGATTATGGATGCCATTTTGCTGGAGGTTTATTAGTGAAGTGTTTCCAGAGAAACTTTTTTGTTCTTGTTTTACTTTTTATAGGCCTTAACTTAAGCTGGACACAAAAGTTTGAACCACGTTTGTCACCATTGCCGGAGTCTGTTATTCCGGAAAGTAATTTACCTGATTTGCATCATAATCCCTGGGAACTTATAATATATCGCCCGGAAAACTCAAGTCAGATAAATGAAATACGATGCTGGTTAAAGCTGGAAGACGAAGCTGGAAATGATGTAACTTATACAGCTGCTACGGCAACCTATGAATGGATAAGTCGTCCAAATGTAGTAAATCAATTTCAAAAAACCTGGTGGCTTTCTGGAGGAATGGCAATTCACCTGAACTTAAAAAAAGGGAAATATAAGATTTCTGTTTATACACCAGTTGATAAAATGTGGCCTTATAAAGGTGATAAACCCTGGACATCGAATGTTTTTGAGTATGATACAGAAAACCCGGCAAAAGTAATTTTTGTTATGCCTGTAAAAAATGATAATGGATTTTATACAGGAGAGTGGCACATTGATTATAAGGCACCTTTATTTTTTAAGTTTACTTCACCGGTGTATTCTTGTAATCCTGAACAAGCAGAGTCAATTCAACTCCAACCCAGATAGAATTAATTATAACAAGCAGAAGTGAAGTTAAATTTACGATAGGAATCCAGCAGATTGCAAGGCTGATGAAGGAAATTAACAGGTGTGAGAGACCTGAAAAAATTTTTCCTTTAGGGAAGCAATGAATTCCAAGCAGACCAAAGAAAATTCCAAGAAGAAAACACTGACCATTTTCTGACAAAATAAATGTTTTAGCTTTATTTGTTGCTTTTTTTGTTTTTAAGGCCAGAACATTTGTCCATTTGAAACCTTTTTTTGCAACTTTCTTTGTTTTAGAAATAGCATCGTTTGTGGCTGCATCTACAAAGTTTTCGCATACCTCCAGAAGAAGTTTGCGGGCTTCCGGATTTTTAACTCTGTCCAAAGTAATTTTTACAGAAGCTACTGATGTTTTATAAAAAGAAAATGGAGTTACAGCATAACGTTTTGAAGAATTTTTTATTGCAGTTAAATTATCAACTTCATCATATCTGTTTTCTATTTTTGCAATCTGAGGATTGCCGAACATATCTGCAATATTTGTAATATCAGCAGTTGCCATTATTTCAAAAATGGAATCGATGAATTCTTTTCGCTGTTCATAAGTACATTTATCTAAGAATGTATTAAATCGGTTATAGAAATAGATACACTCATCGTTTATTTTTTCTTTTGTGAGAAAAGTAGTTCCGTTGTTAGGATCAGTGTGCCATGAACTTAATTCATGCTGTAAAAGAAGATGAGTTGAACTTTCAACAACAGTGTATTCAGGCCAATGATAGAAAAGCATTCCTACAAAAGACTGATGAGGATAAAAGGTCTTCATTTTAGGTCTAATTGAAAGAAAGTTAGGGGAGTCAAGAGTGTCTTTTGGAAATCCAGGACTGTCAAATGTATAAATTTTGAGGATTCTGTCTCTTTTTTCCGATGGAAGGTTGGCACAGGCATACATGGCAAGATTTCCGCCTTTTGAATGTCCTGCTACATATACCTGATGATTTGGAAAGTCATCAAGAACATGTTTTAAGTATTCCAGAGCATGTTTTTGTGCCGGGATTTCACGTGTTAAACACAAGTTACAATCTTCCTGCCAGGCTACTACTGAGTCATCTGAGCCACGGAATACAACACAGATTCTGTCATCATCAAGAATATAAGTAAGTGCTGCAAACTGTTCCTGGGTTGAGATTTCGTCTCCACGACTGTCTTTTTTTGTAAAATGGGTGATTTTTACGTCTTTAAAGCGTGTTGTTTTTGCAGCATCGATAAAGGTATATGAAATATCGTAGTACATAACTCCAACATCCATATACTTCATATAGTTTTCTTTTGAGGAATTGATTTCGTCACTTATCTGCTGAAAAGTTTTTTCTGTGTAAAGGTCTGGGAATAAATCATTATAATGGACATAACCCACCTGACAAAAAACCAGTGCATCGATATCGAAAAAGTCTGATCCAGGAAAACGGACACCACCTATTTGTTTGATATAGGTATAGATATTTGGTTCTTTTCCCAGTGCTGTCCTTTTTTCAAATCTTTTATCCATAAAAAACTCTTTATTACTCTTGTTTTTTTCTCTCTATTTTAACTTATAAACAACGCATAGAGCAATTATGTTACAGGCAAAAAAAAAGCCACACTGTAATAGTATGGCTTTTTGGATGGCTAATTAGAAATTACCATGTTTTTTCAATCTTTTCACAGATGTTGATTTCTGTATCTAGATCGAAGAATTTTACATTTTCCATTACAGGTGTAAGGTTGATTGTTTCACCAAGCTGTGGATTTACTGTTGGTTCACAGCGAGCAACAACTTTTACATTCTGAATCTGTACGAATACATGTGTTTCTGCACCAAGTGGTTCTTTGTTAACTACTTTTACAGCCATGTTGTTTTCTGCAGCTGGTTTTTCGCAGAATTTAAGGTCTTCTGGACGAACACCGAACCATACTTCTTTACCAACATAAGCTTTAAGAGAAGCCTGCTGATCTGCAGTTGGTACTACAGAGAATGTTCCTTCATCTGCAACTACTTTTCCGCCTTTTTCAGCAATCTTTACTTTGAAGAAGTTCATTGGAGGTGTACCGATGAATCCAGCAACGAACTTGTTGATTGGGTGGTTGTAAAGGTAAATTGGAGCACCAATCTGCTGAATGCGTTTTTCAGACATTACAACGATTTTTGTACCCATAGTCATAGCTTCAACCTGGTCGTGTGTTACGTAGATCATTGTTGCCTGAAGACGGTTATGAAGACCAGAAATTTCAGAACGCATCTGAACACGGAGTTTAGCATCAAGGTTAGAAAGTGGTTCGTCGAACAAGAATACTTTTGGAGAACGAACGATTGCACGACCTACAGCTACACGCTGACGCTGTCCACCAGAGAGAGCCTTTGGTTTACGGTCAAGATAGTTGTCCAGGTCAAGAATACGGGAAGCTTCGCGAACACGACGGTCGATTTCGTCCTTAGCTGTTTTGCGGAGTTTAAGACCATAAGCCATGTTGTCGTATACAGACAAATGTGGGTAAAGAGCATAGTCCTGGAATACCATTGCGATATTGCGGTCTTTTGGTGGAACATCGTTCATAACTTCACCATCGATGAGAAGTTCACCACCAGTGATATCTTCGAGACCTGCGATCATACGAAGTGTTGTAGATTTACCACAACCAGATGGGCCTACGAATACACAGAATTCGCGGTCTTCAATTGTTACATTAGATCTTTCTACAGCGAGAACGTTGCCGTCATAGATCTTAGTAATGCCTTTAAGTTCAATTTTAGCCATTTGATTCCTCTTGCAATGGATTTATTAATTCAATCAGTGGAGGGCATATTTAAAAACCCGTCCATTTAAGTATACCTTCCATGGCTCATAAAATCAATATTTTTGCTTTAAAAGAATTCACCTTTTATGGCGAAGATTTGTATATAATAACTAAATATAGTGGTAGAGGGGGCGGAATTCACCCTAGTAATAGCGTATCGTTACTAATTGCTGAGAAGAAGCCCTTTTGAAAAACGGAATAATACAGGTCTGTCAGCTTTATTTTTAAGACTGATTTAATTGTAAAGATGGAAGTTTAAATATATGATAAATCATCAAAAGGAGCATTTGATGGAAAGCTACAAACATAAAGTAAACTATTACGAAACAGATAAAATGGGGATTACTCATCATTCAAATTATATCCGCTTTATGGAAGAAGCCAGAGTTTATTTTCTGGAACAGATTGGCTGGGGATATGACAAATTTGAAGAGAAAGGCATTATTTCTCCAGTTGTAAGTGTTACTTGTAATTATAAACACACAAGTACTTTTACAGATGAAATTGAAATATCTGTTTGTGTTCAGAAAATTACTGCTACAAAACTTATTCTTGAATACGAAATGAAATCAAAAGATCAGGTTGTATGTACAGCTGAAAGTTCTCATTGTTTTTTAAGTCCTGAAGGAAGACCTTTAATTCTTGAAAAAGCATTCCCGGACTTTTATGCAAGCCTGCTGAAGTTTTCAAAGTAAATGAAATATCCTGTTTTTATTATGCATGGAAAGGAGTACTGATATGAAGAAATTTTTCGCTTTATACAGCTTATTTTTTCACTTATAGAACAGATATTGCAGCAAAAACTTCAGCAACTGTCAGATTAAAAATAATACTTTTGGTGAAGATAAAACTACTTACGCAGATACAACTTCAAGTTTTATAAATAATAAATAAAAAAAAGAGGGCTGTCCAATAAGTAATGACCATTGCACTAAATATGGTGGTTTCGATAAGCTCAACCACCGCAAGTTGAACTTTTTGGACAGCCCTCTTTTTTATGTCAGTTCGGCTTTTGAATTACAGTTTGAACTGATTAACTTCAGATTCAAGGTTCTGAAGATGGTTTGTGTTTTCGTTACTGCTGTTTTTGCAGTTTTCTACAGAATTTGTTACAAGGGAAGCGCCCTGAACCATTTCGTTCATAGCACTGTTAATATGAGTTGTAACATCTGAAAGGAGTTTCATTTCGTTAGCAATCTGACGGCCACCTTCAAGAAGGATATCTGCATTGTCTTTTACAGTATCTGATGAAGTTTTAATGTCGCTGATTGATTCAAGAACCTGTGTACTTCCGGCTGACTGTTCTTCCATTGCATTTTTGATGACAATTTCCTGTTCACGAACAGTATTTGTAAGGTTAAAGATGATTTCGAACTGTTTCTGAACATCTGTTGTATTGTCTGCAACGCTTTTAATTGCCTGCTGAAGATCTTTAAGCTGTGTTGTAATTACTTTACCCTGAGTATTTGACTGTTCTGCCAGTTTACGGATTTCGTCAGCAACAACTGAGAATCCCTGACCTGCTTCTCCGGCGTGTGCAGCTTCGATTGCAGCATTCATGGCAAGAAGGTTTGTCTGGCTGGCGATATTCTGAATGATTGTTGAAGCTTCAAGAAGTCCTGCAGAACGTGTAAGAATCATGGCTGCGTTCTCTGCAGACTGATTGATTTTGTTGCGGCCTGTTTCTGCTTCTTTTCTGAGGGTATCAACATTTAATGAGTTCTTTTCGAGGATATCTGCAACGGAACGGATGTTTGCAACCATTTCTTCGACTGCTGAAGAAGAATTTGAAACACCTGCATTCTGAACTTGAACGCTGTTGTTTAATTCTTCAATGTGCTTAACCATATTTTCGATTGTAGACTGTGTTTCATCTACGCTGGCGCTCTGATCAAGTACGCTCTGTTTAACGCTGGAAATATTGCCCTGAATCTGTTCGATAGCAGATGCAGTTTCACTCATATTTGAGTTTACATCGTCTGAAGTTTTGCTTGAAAGCTTTACGCTGTCATGAATGTCTTCCAGAAGTGTTCTTGTACCGTTAAAAAAGGAATTAATGGCATTAATGAGAAGACCAAATTCATCGCGGCTCTGAACAGGAATATTTGAGCTTGTATAGTCTTTGCGGGCAATTGAATCTGTAAAGTCAGCAATAACTTTTACCCGCTGTGCTGTATGGGACATCTGTCTGAAAGAACAGAGAATTGTCATTAAAACACTCATAAGACCAAGAGGAATCTGATATATACGAAGCAGCTGACCAGGAGTGTAATCATCAAGAGCAGGAACAAGGTTTGGTGTTGTAATAAAGAGGAAAATACCTGTAGCAGCAAATAAAGTAACAAGACAGCTTCTTAATGTAAGGGACATAGAAAGATAATCTCTGCTGAAAGGAAGTCCATACAGGTTCTTTTCAAAATTCTGCATATAACAGATATAGAAAAACAAGGCATAAAGACAAATAGATCCCATACTGACAGTCATAAAAGGAGCAATATCGATAGGGATTCCCTTGAGATTATAGGAAAGCTTTGTCATACAGGTAATAAATGGTGATGCAAGAACTGCTGCAGCAAGAGAAACAGTTTCAAATCTTTTTGCAGCTTTATTGGCTTTTTTTGAAGATTCAGAAGAACCGTCATAAGAGTAAACAACTCTTGAATGAAGCACAAAATTTGAAATTACAAATGCAGAAAGAATAATAAGTGCTCCAATTGATGTTGGAGTAAGAATAGCAGCAATTAATTCTGAAAAAGTGGAAATTTTAATATACAGAAGCAGTGCCCATGTTACTACAACAGGCATAATGAACATACTTGCATAATAAAATTTTACTTTGAATGGAAATGGTTTTACAATCTGATTCATTGGACATCCCTTTTTTTATAAAAAACTAACTAAAAGAATAACACAAAACAGCATAAGATTCAAAATTTTTTTTGCTTAAACACTAATTTTTTGGAAGTGCCTTATTCAATCACCCATTCAGTCAATTGCTTTTGTTCACTTGAATAGTTCACGCCCACTTTTACGATTTTGCGTCCGTCGTTTTTGTAGGCGATTGGATAGTTCTGGCTGTTTATCTGTTCCAGGGCTTCTTTTGCTGAACCGTCCATTTTAAACTCAAAAATGTAGATTGCGTCTTTCTGCCACACAACTGCGTCGCTTCTGCCTTTGCCGTTCTGCACTTCGCACAG
>JAEDGQ010000060.1 GCA_016297415.1 Treponema sp. | reverse complement strand
CTGATCCAAAAGACCAGCGTTTTCAGAACGGTAAGTATTGATAGCTTCAGTAGCAGAAGCAAACTGACGTCCATCAGCCAGAACATGAGCATGCCATCCCCGTTCAACCATTGACCAGTCAGCACCGTAGCGGTCCATTGTAATGTACATACGTCCACCGCCAGAAGCAATCTGGTAGTCAGCATCGCTGAATTCAGCAAGGAATTTTTCAAGAGGTTCAAAATATTCCAAAGCAGAAGTTGGAGGAACATCACGACCATCCAAGAGAGCGTGTACGCGGAGTGTTTTTACTCCTTCTTTGTGAGCCTGAGCAATCATAGCCTTAAGGTGATCTATGTGAGAGTGAACGTTACCGTCAGAAACAAGCCCCATCAAGTGGAAAGTTGTTCCCTTGTCGTTTACGTTCTTTACAAGCTTTTTCCATGTAGCGCCTTCAAACATTGTGCCAGAAGAAATAGATTCACCAACAAGCTTAGCACCCTGAGCAAAAACACGACCACAACCAATAGCATTGTGACCAACTTCAGAGTTACCCATATCGTCGTCACTTGGAAGACCAACAGCAGTTCCGTGAGCCTTAAGCTGAGTGTGTGGACAGTTAGCTGTGAACCAGTCCAGGTACTTCATTTTCGAAGCCTTTACAGCATCCCCTTCTTCATATTTACCATAACCAACACCGTCCATAATAACCAGAACAACTGGTCCCCGGCGTCCTTTCCAGTTTGGATTTTTTTCCAAAGCATGCATTGTGTCTGCCATATATTTACCTCATAAAAATATTTTTCAAATTTAATAGCGTTCCCTGCCTTACGGCAGGTCGGGCTATCCGCACTTCCGCTACCGCTCCATCCCTGACGGGACGGCTAAGCCGGTGCTACTATCCCTAACGCAGTTATTCAGCATTATTACAAATAATATATAGAAAAAAACGTATTTGTACAAATCAACAAAAACTGTTTCCTGTGCAAAAAAAAGGAAAGTCCTGTCCGCAGCGAACCGTAGGGAAGCCTCTCTATTCTTCTCCTTCGTAAAACTCCTGCCTTACGATTTCAAAAATTTCCCTGTCATGATTTTCAAAACTGTAATTTTTAGCATGAACAAAGCCAAGACTCCAGCCGTTTTCTTTTTCTGCAAGCACAGGCATATAGTCCCGGCAGTTTTTTTCAAAATAAAGCCACATCATAAGATAAATAAACTGGCCGCCGGTAGTGTAAGCAGATTTCTGAGTAAGAGGCGTCAGGATTTCAATTCTGCTGATAAAAGTTGTTTCTGTGCCAGCCCCTTCGTTTCCGGCAGATTTTCCGTCTTCCCCATTTTCGTTCAGGTTCATGGCACCGGAAAAAAGATTATAGGCCTTAAAAAGTGAGCGCTCATCCTGATCCATGGCTTTTGCCCTGTCAGAAAGCTGCCCCATTGCTTCAAAAGGCGCTTTGTAATTTTTATAAGTTGCAATAACTGTAGACTTAAGCCGTTCTTCCCGGTCACGGATCTGACGCTGAAGCTGCTGGTTTTCTGCAGGTTTTACTGTACGGTCTGTTTTTCCCGCATCATTAAACCGCTTTAACTTTTCCGAAAATGCACTTAATGATTCTGTAATACCAGCCATAGTCCCTCCCTTCAAAAAACCTAATCTCTGTAAAGTCCGCGAAGAAGTCTGATTTCTTCTGCATAACCGGCAGTGCTTTCCTGTGGTGTTTCCAGAATAAAAGGAAGATCTCTGAGTGCCGGATGATTTATAACCTTTTCAAAAGTTTCAAGCCCAAGGCTTCCCTGACCGATTTTTTCGTGACGATCCTTGTGGCTTTCAAAAGGATTTTTGCTGTCGTTTAAGTGACAGGCTTTAAGACGGTCAAGCCCGATAATTTTGTCAAACTGTTCAAGAACTCCGTCCAGGTTATTTTTTATGTCATACCCCGCATCATAAACATGACAGGTATCCATACATACACCAAGTTTTTCTTTAAGTTCAACGCCGTCAATGATTGCCTTTAATTCTTCAAAGCGGCTTCCAACTTCACTTCCTTTACCGGCCATAGTTTCAAGAAGTACTGTTGTTGTCTGCTCCGGTTTTAAGATTGTGTTCAGCATATCTGTAATCATTTTTACACCGGCCTCAGTTCCCTGTTTCATGTGGCTGCCGGGATGAAAGTTGTAATACTGGCCTGGAGTTGCTTCCATACGAAGAAGGTCATCAGCAAAAGTCTGAATTGCAAAATCCCGAACACTTTCCTTATCAGAGCAGGCATTAAGAGTATATGGTGCGTGAATTACAAGTTTTCCGAAGTTTTTTTCCTTTATAAAATCGCAGAGAGCATCAGCATCTTCCTTTTCAATTGTTTTTGCCTGGCCTCCTCTTGGATTTCTTGTAAAAAAAGCAAAAGTATTAGCACCTGCTTCAAAAGCTTCTTTTCCCATACCAAGAAATCCAGCACTGGCGCTTAAATGCCATCCAATTTTAAACATATTTATACCTCCAGAAGGGGAAAGCCTTCCCCTCGCTACCAAGTCCTCGCAAGGCTCCGGTCTTGTCCGCTACCCCTTCTCCGGGGCCAGCCCCGGACCCCTATAAAGGACTTATTTTTATTTTCTAAATTCTTACTTTATATATTATAATAGAAATATGTTGAATTTTTAAATTCAAACGGAGGATTTTATGAAAAAATTTTTAGCAGCAGCTGCAGGCCTTTTACTGGCTTCAAGTCTGTTTGCACAGGAAAAAGTTTATCTCTGGCCTAAAAAAACAGGTCCAGGCTCAGAAAAAGTAAAGGTTGAACAGACTGTAATCGACCGTGGTGCAATTCCGCCACAGCAGAACAGAGCTATTGCCGGAGTTACCCAGCCTTATTTCGAAGTTTACAAACCAGCTTCAGGTGTAGAATCAAACAAGCGGGGTATCCTTATTATTCCAGGCGGAGCTTATAAGCGTGTTGTTTACGACACAGAAGGTCTTGATTATGTAAAAGGCTATACAGAAGCAGGTTACACTTGTTTCGTTCTTGTTTACCGTACACCAAATGACGGCCACAAAAACAAGGAAAATGTTTCTCTTGCAGATGCACAGCGTGCCATGAGAATCATTAAAGCTCGTGCAGAAGAATTCGGTGTTGTTCCACACAGAGTTGGAGTTATGGGCTCTTCAGCAGGGGGTCATGTAGCAGCAAGTCTTGCAACTCGTTACGCAGACCAGGTTTACAAGCCTGTAGACGATATGGACAAGCAGAAAGCAAATCCGGCTTTCCAGTTCCTTGTTTACCCTGTAATTACAATGGATGCTGGAACTCACGGCGGAAGCCGCAAAGAACTTCTTGGAGATAAACCTTCACAGGAAACTATTGACAAGTTCAGCTGTGAAAAACTTGTTAAATACGATACAGCCGATGCCTTTATCGTAGCTGCAATTGATGACAAATCA
This sequence comes from Treponema sp., assembly GCA_016297415.1. Lineage (GTDB taxonomy): Bacteria > Spirochaetota > Spirochaetia > Treponematales > Treponemataceae > Treponema_D. Next base: position 8,498 of record JAEDGQ010000060.1, on the reverse strand, counting down.
GTAAATCCGGAAGCAAATGCAATTGCATACTTTACTGCTCTCAGAAAGCAGAATGCAAAAGCAGAACTTCACATCTTCCCTGAAAGCGGCCACGGATTCGGTGTAATCGGTGCTTCAGGAACAGCTAAAAACTGGCAGCAGATGTCTATCGACTGGCTTAAAACATACCAGAAATAAAAAAAAAGGGGCTGTCCAATAAGTAGCGGTCATTGAGCCCTTCGACAGGTGGTTCCTGAGCCTGTCGAAGGGCTCAGGAACCACCTGTCGAAATGACCATTGCACTAAATATGGTGGTTTCGACAAGCTCAACCACCGCAAGTTGAACTTTATGGTCATCCCTTTTTTTTTTAATTTTTAACTTCCAAGAACCATACGGTCATTAAGTTCACCTGCAGCACCAAATTTTGCAAGCAGGTCTTCTACCTTCAGGTTTTTCTTTTCTTCACCGCGAACGTCGTAAATAATCTTGCCTTTCATCATCATAATCAGACGGTTACCGTAATGAATTGCATGTTTCATGTTGTGTGTAACCATAAATGTTGTCAGGTGATCCTGTTCAACAAATTTTTCTGTCAGTTCAAGAACTCTGGCTGCAGTTTTTGGGTCAAGGGCTGCAGTATGTTCATCAAGAAGAAGAAGATCCGGCTTCTGGAGTGTTGCCATAAGCAGAGTAAGAGCCTGACGCTGACCTCCGGAAAGAAGACCAACTTTACTCTTCATGCGGTCTTCCAGTCCCAGATCAAGAAGAGCAAGCTTGTCGCGGTAAAGGGATCTTTCGCTGTTTTTAATTCCCCACGCAAGGGAACGGTTTTTACCACGGCGCATAGCCATAGCAAGATTTTCTTCAATTTCCATGTTTGCAGCAGTACCAAGCATAGGATCCTGGAATACACGGCCAAGATATCTGGCACGCTTATATTCAGGAAGATTTGTCATATCAATGTCATTAAGAATAATGCTTCCGGTATCAGCCTTGTGAACACCTGCAATAAGATTAAGCAGAGTTGATTTTCCTGCACCGTTACCACCAATAACAGTTACAAAATCTCCGTCTTCCAGTTTAAGGTCAATTCCAAGAAGAGCCTTTTTTTCGGTAATGGTTCCGGGATTAAAAGTTTTTGTTACATTTGTAATTTCGAGCATCTTAGTTATTTCCCCCGGAAGATTTTTTTTCATTGATTTCTTTCTTTGCATCACGCTGGCGTACTGCAGCAGCACTTCTGGCTTTAATTACCGGAATAGCAAGTGCAATTGCAATTATGATTGCTGTAAAGAGCTTTAAGTCTGTTGTCTTAAGACCAAGCTGAAGAACTACGGCAATAACGATACGGTACACAATGGAACCGAAAATTACAGAAAGAAGTGTAAACCAGAACGGAAGCTTCTTTGCAAGCCATCCAAAAATAGCTTCGCCAAGAATAATGGATGCAAGACCAACTACAAGAGTACCGGTTCCCATTCCAACATCACCGTATCCCTGACTCTGGGCAACAAGCGCACCACTCAGGGCAATAAGGCCGTTAGAAATCATAAGACCAAGAATCTTCATTTTGTCAGTATCAACGCCCATTGCACGAACCATGTTTCCGTTATTACCTGTAGCACGGAGTGAAGAACCGATTTCTGTACCACAGAACCAGTAAATAACAGCAACAAGAACTACACAGAAAACAATACCGATAATAAGTGAAGTTGCATTTGGACTAAGGCTTATTACCTTTTCGCTGCCAGCAATTTTTTCAGAAATGAAAGCTGTAAAACCCTTAAGTTTTTTCATAACAGTTTCTGCACCGATAAGAGGTGTATTTGACTTACCCATAATACGGATATTTACAGAGTAAAGGGCTGTCATTGTAAGAATACCTGCAAGCAGTTCCTGAATCTTGAATTTAGTATGGAGTATTCCAGTTGCTCCGCCTGCAAGAAGACCAATGGCAAAGGAAACAAAAAGGGCAAGACCAGGATCATACCCTTTTACAACCATAACTGCACAAACGGAACCGCCAAGGGCAAAACTTCCGTCACAGGTCATATCTGCAATATTAAGGATTCTGAAAGTAAGATAAACGCCCAGTGTCATAATTCCCCACAGAACACCCTGAGCAACGGCGCCCTGCATGGCCATGAAAATACTACCAATCATAATACTTAATTATATCTATAAATGGAACTTAATGCAAAGTTAAAAATCCCCCATGAATTTGTAAAAAACATAGCATTCACAATGATTTTGATATAAAATAGAATATCTTTGGATATTTACATGGATAACAGGCTCAACTCTACAACAAAAATCACAATTCTCTTTTGCTGTGTTATTTCAACTCTTATTATTACTTACTCTCAGAAACAGTATCTTAAAGTAAAAAGAGACAGATGCCAGTTAATATGTGAAGCTGCCGCAAACAGATTTAAGAATGACATAAACAATTACCTTAATGTTAACAGCATTCTTCAAACCATAATTATAGAAAGAAACGGAAACCTTGAGAACTTTGAAAACATTGCATCAAATCTCTGTAAAGACAGACCTGCCCTTGAAGCAATAATGCTGGCTCCAAAAGGAACTATTACAAAAACATGGCCTGAAAGTTACAGCCATTACAACGGTTATTCTCTCTTTTCCCAGAGTGAAACAAAAATCGGTTCAAGCTACGCCCTGAAAACAAAAAATCCATATCTCATTGGACCAGTCACTATCGATAAAAATATTACAGAACTGATTATTGAATGTCCTGTATTTACAGCTGACGAAACCGGTTCTTCTCAATTCTGGGGATTTACTGTAATTCACCTGAGTCTGACAAAATTATTCAGTACAAAAAACATAAGTTTCCTTGATAATGCCGGCTACTATTTTTCTTTATGGAAGCCTGATCCGCTGACAATGGAATCTGTGGATCTTATCAACAACACTAACCAGGCTTTTAATAACCCTTGCAGAGCAATATTTAATGTTACAAACTCAACCTGGACTCTTTATACAGAACCAAAAGACGGATGGTTCAACAAGATTTTTCTTGCAGAAGAACTTTTTGCTGCAATTTTAATCAGTGTGGTCCTTACACTTCTCATTAATTTTATGATAAGAACTAAAAACAGGGACGAAACACTTACACAGCTTTCTTACAGAGACAGTCTTACAAGTCTTTACAATATGCGTAAATTTATGGACCTTCTGAAAGATTTTCAAAAACAGTCTAAGGCATACACAATCATTTATATTGACCTTAATGATTTTAAGCATGTAAATGATATGTTCGGTCACGACACAGGAAATCAGGCACTTATTATTGCTGCAAAAAAACTTTCTAATTCAATAAAAGAATCAGATTATGCCTTCCGTATCGGTGGCGATGAATTTACACTCATTCTTCCGGGAAATCACGAAACAGATTTGATCGATGGCCTTATGGGACGCATAAAAGATTCCATCAGCAGAGAAATTGTATTAAAAAATGCACGCTTAAAACTTTCTGCCAGCTGTGGATATGCCCGCTGCCCAGAGGACAGTTCTGACTATGAAACCGTTACAAAAATGGCAGAAGATTCAATGTACGAAGATAAACGCAAATCTAAACAGAATTTAATTCAGGAATAATTCATATAAAAAAAAGGAAAAAAAATGGAAAACGCAACAAAATGTATCCACGCAGGCTATCAGCCTAAAAACGGCGAATCGAGAATGATTCCAATTGTACAGAGTACTACATTCAAGTACGACACTTCTGAAGATATGGGTAAACTTTTTGACCTTGAAGCTTCAGGTTATTTCTACACTCGTCTTCAGAATCCGACAAACGATTATGTAGCAGGAAAAATCTGTGCCCTCGAAGGCGGAACTGCTGCAATGCTTACTTCTTCAGGTCAGGCAGCAAACTTTTATGCTGCTTTCAATATTGCAAACTGCGGTGATCACATTGTAGCCTCTTCTTCAATTTATGGTGGAACTTTCAATCTTTTCAACGTAACAATGCGCAAAATGGGCGTTGATTTTACTTTCATTTCACCAGATTCAACAGAAGAAGAAATTCAGGCAGCTTTTAAGCCAAACACAAAGGCTGTTTTCGGTGAAACAATTGCAAACCCTGCCCTTACAGTTTTCGATATTGAAAAATGGGCAAAAGTTGCTCACAAAAACGGAGTACCACTTATTGTAGACAACACCTTTGCAACTCCAATCAACTGTCATCCATTCCAGTGGGGTGCCGATATCGTAACTCATTCAACAACTAAATACATGGACGGTCACGATGCAACTGTTGGCGGCTGTATTGTTGACAGCGGAAACTTTGACTGGATGGCCCACAAAGAAAAATTCCCGGGCCTCTGTACTCCAGATGAAAGCTACCACGGAATTACTTATGCTGAAAAGTTTGGAAAAGAAGGTGCTTTTATTACTAAATGTACAGCCCAGCTTATGAGAGATTTTGGTTCAATTCAGGCTCCAATGAATGCCTACATGCTTAACCTTGGTCTTGAATCCCTGCCTGTTCGCATGGCTCAGCACTGCAAAAACGGTCAGGCTGTAGCTGAATTCCTGGAATCTCATCCAAATGTAGAATCTGTAAATTATCCCGGCTTAAAAAGCAATAAATATCACAGTCTTGCACAGAAATACATGCCAAATGGAACTTGCGGTGTTGTAAGTTTCGACATTAAAGGCGGACGTCCTGCAGCAGAAAAATTCATGAAGGCACTTAAACTTGCAATGATTGCTACACATGTAGCCGATGCACGTACCTGTGTACTCCACCCTGCTTCAGCAACACATCGTCAGCTTTCAGACCGGGAACTTATTGCCTGTGGCGTAAGTCCAAGCATGGTTCGTTTCTCCTGCGGTATTGAAGCAACAGAAGACATTATTGCAGACTTAAAACAGGCACTTGATTCAATCTAAAAACAAAAGGAGCAGACTCATGGAAAAAATTTTAATCGTAGAAGATGATGCTGGTATTGCAGACTTTGTAAATGCAGAACTTCTTCACGAAGGATATACAACTGTTCTGGCTGGAGACGGTCGTACAGCACTGGAAGTTTTTGAAAAAGAACATCCTGATTTAATTCTCCTTGATGTTATGCTCCCTGAACTCAGCGGACTGGAAGTTCTCCGCAGGATTCGAAAAGAATCAAATGTTCCTGTAATTGTAGTTACAGCCAGAGGTGAAACTTACGATAGAGTTAATGGTCTTAACGCAGGAGCAGATGACTATATTCCAAAGCCTTTTGAAATTGAAGAACTTCTTGCCAGAATGAGTGCAGTTTTAAGACGCACAGCTTCCTCTTCAAAACAGGCTGTAATTCTTACAAACAGAGAACTTTGTCTTAATCAGGACAACATGAAAGTAACTCTTTCCGGCAATGAACTTACACTTTCAAAAACAGAATATATGATGCTTAAACACTTTCTGGAAAATCCGGACAAAGTTATGAGCCGTTCACAGATTATTGATGCCATCTGGGGTGAAGGTCATTTTATTGACGAAAATACAATTGACGTTTATGTGGGCTATCTCCGTTCAAAAATCGATCAGGCTTCAGGTGAAGAATACATTAAAACAGTTCGTGGCTCCGGCTACATGATGATTAAAGGCTAAAAACTTTCCATGAAAAAAAGAACAAAGTCTGTAGTTGTAAAACTTTCCATAAAATTTTCTTCAATTTTAACTGTAGCAGTTCTTACAATCATCTTTATTTTCTTTATGTTTCTGCAGGTTTTTAACCGTCAGCAGGAAACAAGAGCCTATCGCGGCACCATTTCTTCAATTTCAAGAATTGTAAAAATGGGCAACGAACAGGCCCTTGACCAGCGGCTTTCCTCTGTACCTTTCTTTATTTCATATCTTATCTATGACACAAACACAAAGGAAGTAATCAGAAAGAAAAACGATCAGATGGGAATTCTCCCTATTACTGGAGATAAGCCAAAACATTACACGGCAAAAAGTACCGACTCCCAGAGTCCTGCCATAAACATTATTTACATAACTTCTCAGGTTGAAACAATAAACGGAAGAAATATAACAATTCAGATTTCCGCAAATGCCAGAAATGAGGGTGCAGACAAATTTACATTAAGACTTCTTACTTATATCGGTCTTGCAACAGTACCGATTCTTATAATTTCATTTCTGCTTTCACTTTATATTACAAAACAGACAATGAAACCTGTTGTACAGATTACAGATGCCGCAAAATCCATCAGTTCCACAAACCTCAGCACTTTACTCCCAGAAACAGGCAAACAGGATGAGCTTGATAATCTTGCCCAAACCTTTAACAGACTTTTCAGCAGATTAAAAATAGATTTTGAAAGAGAAAGAAGTTTTACCAGCAATGTAAGCCATGAATTAAAAACTCCTGTGGCTGTAATTCTAGGTCAGGCTAATCTTTTAAGAAGATGGGGCAAAGACGACCCTAAACAGCTTGAAAAATCTATCGGAACAATTCTTAACGAATCCCGCTCCATGGAAGCAATTATTTCAAATCTGCTTCAGTTAAGCCGCCTTGAATCAGGTAAAATTAAACCTGAATTTTCTGTTTTTAGTTTGGATGAACAGATTAATCGTATCATTCACGAATTTTCACTTGTATCTCCAGATTCTGATTTTACATGGGAATCAGAAGATAAAGACTTAAACTTAACAAGTGATGCAGAACTGTTTCACCAGCTTCTTACAATCGTTATTCAGAACAGCATTAAGTTTACAGCCGAAAATATCAAAATAAAGATTTCTTCTAAAAAGATTATTGACCCGAAAACAGGAAAAGATTTTATTTCTGTAAGTATCGAAGACAACGGGCCTGGCTTTGAAGAAGATGTAATTCCTCATGTTTTTGAACGATTCTACCGGGGAGACAGCGCCCATGTACGTGCTGCAGGAGGATCAGGTCTGGGGCTTTCTATTGCAAGGGCCATTACAGATTCTCTTAACGGTACAATTACAGCAGCAAACTCCCCTTCTCACGGAGCTTTAATTACAGTTTCGCTGCCTGCTTAACCAGTCAAAAAGTTTTAATCCTTTATCTTCAACATGATTATTCAAAACATAAACCCATGAATAGTGACCGTCGTACATAAAAGGACCATCACCTTTTTCGTTTTTATACTGACCTGTAGTATCTGTAACATGTTCATAGTAAACATAGTGCAGTTCCGGAGCTCCAAGATTTTTAAGCCGTTCAACTGTAGGAAGAGTATTTTTTTGAGGATTTATAGTTTCATCATCAAGAGAAACTGTAAACCAGAGCGGCTTCTGAGAAAGTTTTTTCATATCACTGTCGCTGATTCTGTTATCAGGAAAGGCTTCACAGATTGGAAAAGCTGCAGCAAAAAAATCTGAATAATGAATCATCATGTTTACAGTCATATAACCGCCGGCCGAACAGCCGCCAATATAAATTCTTTCTGTATCAATCTGAGGATTTTCTTCTATAAAATTGTCAATCAATTCTTTTACCGGAGCTGAATAATATGAAACAGGTGTCTTTACTGTAGATGTATATGAAAGTTTTTCACCTGTCAGTTTAGAGAATAAATTTGTAAGTGGGGATGTTACCTTTTCCACGGCATTATTAACGGCACCGTCTATATCAACAACAACCCAAAGTCTGTTCCCAAAAGGATCTTTGTCTGTTATTTCCATCCAGCCTGTAGGACACTGAGGAATCAAAACTGCAGCTCCATTTTCAAAATACTGCTGAATTTCATTTCCTGCCAGATTTACAGACTTAATGTTCAAAAGACTGCGACATGCTTCTTCGCCAGCTTCTCCCATTCCATGAAAAAACACAATGAGAGGAATCTTTTCCGTTTTGTTTTCAGGAAGATAATAATTATAGTTTAAGGTTACTGTATCAGCAGTTTCGCTGTCACGCCATAAATGAGAACCTTCCGTAAAAACAGAAGCTTCAGGACAGACAATGTCATATCTGTCCTTTACAAAAATCCCCATCTTAGAATTTGTAATTCTGTAATTGTAAAAAACATCGTTTTTTATAAGTTTTGAATCATTAAAGGGAACTGTATATTTATCATAAGGAGCTGTTTCAAATTCAAGGGTAATAAACTGACTTATAGTATCCTCTGAATGCTGACCTTTGCCATCTGAGATATAAGCATTTTTAACAGGTCTAATACTTTTTACGATTCCTGAATTTTGAGTAAAAGATTCCAGCGCACCAGACATGGCAGCCACTTCAAAATCTTCTTTATTTACAGAATTAAAAAGAACAGTTCTGCCAAGGTTCACTTCAATTTTTTCTACAGCCGGACCAAAATCACAAGGTTTAAGGTACATTACATAACTGTTTTTTACTGGCGTTGATTCCTTTTTAAAAGTCTGAGCAAATAATGCTGCACCAGAAATGAATAATAACAAAACAAAAACTAACTTTTTCACATTAATATTCTATAATAATGATAAGAGAGAAAGCAATAATCTTAGGGCAAACGCATTATAATATATTCCCTGCTAAAAATGGCTTCCAGTCGTGAA
>JAEDGQ010000059.1 GCA_016297415.1 Treponema sp. | reverse complement strand
AAAAGGGGCTGTCCAATAAGTAATGACCATTGCACTAAATATGGTGGTTTCGACAAGCTCAACCACTGCAAGTTGAACTTTTGGGTCATCCCCTTTTTTACGGTAATGTAATTCTTACAGTTACAATTCTGCGTTTACTCTGATCTTCAATCTTATAAAGCACATTGCTTCGTTTTATCATTTCGCCGGATTCCGGAAGAGCTCCAAACTGTTCCATAAGCCATCCGCCCAGAGTATCACATTCATCACTAACAAGTTCCAGCTGTAAAAGTTCGTTTACATCATCAATTCGCATGTCACCGGGAACCAGATATTCTTTTGCCTTTACAGGAAGAATACGGCTTTCAGGTGGAATTTCAGCCTGTTCTCCGTGTACACTATGACCAAAAACAGCCCTCATAATATCGTCCATTGTAACAATACCAATATTTGAACCGTTTTCATCCACAGCAACAGCGAAGTTAACGTTTTCTTTTCTAAACTTCTGAAGAAGCTGTGTTGCAGTAATTGTTTCTGGAATAAAAAGTGCCGGTCTCATACATCTGACTGCAAGACGAGTGTTTTCTCTTCCATCTTTCATTTTTCCTGCTAGAAGAACTCTCTTGTAATACAGCACACCAAGAACATTTTCAAAACTGTCCCGGCAAACCGGAAGCCGGCTGTAACCTGTAATAGAAAAAAGATCTGCAATCTGGTTAAAATCAGCATCTTCAGGAACAAATTTAACCTGACTTTTGTGTCGCATAATGTCATGGACAGTTAAGTCTGTAAATTCAAAAATCTTGTAAAGCATGCGCTTTTCGTTTGTTTCCAGAGTTCCTTCATTTTCTCCTACAGCAATAAGAGATTTAAGTTCTTCTTCTGTAATCAGTTCTTTATTTTCCTTAATAAAAATTGAGAAGAACTTTGTAATACAGGCTGTAATTTTTGAGAAAACCCATACAACAGGAAAAAATATCTTCTGAAGCAGAGTAAGCAGGCCTGCAAAACGGCTGGCTGTCTGTACAGGATAAACGGCAGCAACAGTTTTAGGCATAATTTCCCCAAAAATAATAAGGATAAATGCAATTATAAAAGTTGCATAAGCAGAACCTGCATCTCCAGCAATTTTGATGGCTAGCGATGCTGCCAGACCAGAAGTTAAAGCTGTAACAAAGTTAATTCCAATAAGAATAAGGGAAAGCAGTTTGTTTGTATCTTTTTTAAGGTCTGCAATTTTTCTGGCAGCACCTTTTTTGCCATTTTCCTTTTTGAGCATCTGGTGAAGCATTACTCTTGTTATCGAAAGAAATGCAGTTTCGCTGGCAGCAAAGAAGGCAATAACTCCTACAAGGGCTGCAATTCCAAGACAAGGCAGAACATAATCTAAAAAGACTGTCATTCTTCGCCTCCTGAAATTTTTGTACAGTGAACATTTTCAACGCGACGCATGTCCATAGAAACAACTTCAAACCGGTATGGACTTACAGTAACAGCTTCTCCCGGAACAGGAATATGACCAAGTTTTTCGGAAATATAGCCGCCGATAGTTTCGTTAATGCGGCTTTCAAGTTTTATATGAAGTTCATCTTCCAGATCACTCAGACGGGCACTTCCGTCCAGCATACTGTCGTTTAAATCTTTTATATGAATTGAAGCTGTTGCCCCGGCTTTTTCAAAATCGTCTGCAATAGCACCAAAGATTTCTCTTTCTATATCTTCAGTTGTAAGGATTCCGTCTGTTCCGGAATATTCATCAATTACTATTGCGAAACTCTGTCTGTTTGTACGAAGCATTTCCTGAATGGATGACATTTTTGTAGTTCCAGGAATAAAAATCGGCTGTTTCATCAGGCTTTTTACCGAGAATGTTTCTCTTTCGCCCCTGAAAAAAAGCAGATCTTTTACATAAAGAACACCAATAATGTTATCAATATCATCATTTTCGTAGACAGGAAAACGACTGATTCGTGTCCGTTCTGAAAGCTGAATAATATCTCTGTAACTGAATTCCGGCCCGATTCCGATTACATCAAGTCGGGGAACCATAATATCTGTGGCATTCAGGTCTGTAAACTTAAAGACCCGGTTCATCATGTTTTTTTCACCGGTTTCAAGTACACCTTCTTCTCCACCAACATCAATAAAGGTTTTAATTTCTTCTTCTGTAAAAGAAACATTTTTACGGCTGGTTTTGATTCCAAGAATACTAAGAAAGAAACGGGAAATTGATGTAAAAATAATTACGAAAGGTCTTAAAACAAGGAAGAAGAATTTTACATATCTGCTTAAAAAGAAGGCAGATTTTTCCGGAAACCGGGTTGTAAGGCTTTTTGGTGTAATTTCACCCAGAATCAGAAGAGCAACAGTAGAAATACCTGTGGCAATTCCAAGACCTGCAGGACCAAACAGTTTTAAGAAAATCGAAGTTAAAACTACGGAAAGTGCAACGTTAACAAGTTCGTTGCCAACCAGCAGCATGTTTAAGAGTTCTTCTTTTTTTTCAAGAAGCTTGTAAACACGAACTGCACGCTTGTTCCCCTTTTCCCGCAGAAAGTGAACTCTCAGTTTGTTAAGACCAAGAAATGCACTTTCTGAAGCAGAGAAAAGTGATGAAAGAACAATACAACAAGCCGCAATAAACAGCTGAATAATTAAACTATTCGAGGGATAATCGTCCATTTGTCTCTCTTTTATTTATTTTCTGTAGGGTCAACGCCCATAAGTAAAGATTTCTGATAATCTTCGTCCATCATGCGAATCATTGTTTTAATTGATTCAGCATCTGGATTTTCAGGGTCAGCATCGTAAGCTTTTGTCAGATATTCAATAATAAGATTATTATCTGTACTTCCACTTGATGCAAGCAGGTAACCGGCTGTGTAATAACACTGCTGCTTTTCTGAAGCCGAAAGATACTTGCTTTCTGCCGCATTTGCAAAAGCCTGGCTTCCTTTTAATACATCCTGATCAAGATAAGCCTGAATAGCTTTTGCATTTGCAATTGCTACAACATAAGCTCCGTTGGCTCCAGTTGTATTTTTTTTGTCCAGCTTAATATATTCTTCGGCTTTATCTGCAAGAAGATAACGCTGCTGAGGGTCTGTAATTTCAAAAAGACGATTGATTGCGTTAAGTCTGTCTTCTGTCTTTCCTGTCTTTGTAGAAGCAAGAATATTTTCATAAACAGCAATTTTTTCGCTGTTTTCTTCTATAACTTTATCAAAGTCGCTTACAGAAATATTTTCGTTTTCAAAAATCAGTTCTGTAATTACATAACCTTCTTTTGTAAGAATATAAAAACAAGGTGTTCCCTGAATATCATACAGAGTTGCATCCCGTGTATTTTCTTCAAGGATTGCCATGCGTTGGCCGGCCAGTTCCTTTTCTTCTTCAGAAGCAAGAGGATCTGCTGTTGCTTCTTCAAACTTACTGATAGAAAAATCCAGATTAACAAGAACAAAGTCTTTAGTTGCTTTTTCAATAAATTCTGGTTTATTAAAGCAGTTTTCCTTAAACGAAAGGCTCATTGCATCCTGATCATCTGAAGAGAAGAAAATAAGAATCTTTTTATTCTCTTTTTCTGCAGCAGCTTTTCCATCAATAAGGTTTTCAATCCATGCTGATGAATCAATATTTTTTGATGGTTTTCTGGCCTGACCTTCCTGTTTTGAACAGCCTGCAAAAATAACAAGTGCTGCAAAGGCCATAATTGAAAGTTTAAAAGTTTTCACTTAATAACTCCAGAAGCATATTTAAAAAGGGGCAAGTCAGGATAATCTGGCTTGCCCGCCTTTATTTTTTATTTTGTAAAGTAACGAACACCGGCTGCAAACAGGTTCTGACAGCTGTTAGAATCTGTATCATTTTTACCGGCAATGTTTTTAATCAGGTCTGGACTGAATCCGCCTGTTCCAACTGTGCGTTCTGAGTGTCCCATCTTACCGAGAACACGACCGTCAGGACTTGTAAGACCTTCAATTGCAAATGCTGAACCGTTTGGATTGTCTGGTTCAGTAACTGCAGGAATGCCTTTTTCATTACAGTACTGAGTATAAACCTGACCATTAGCAAACATCTGCTTAGCCAGATCTTCAGCCATAATAATGCGTCCTTCACCGTGAGAAACCGGTACATAGTGTGGACGAGGGTCCAGAACTGAAGCATCCAGTGCCCAAGGAGAAGCAGCACTTACCATACGGGTACGAACTACGCGGCTAATGTGACGGTGAATGTTGTTGTATGTAAGAGTTGGCATATCTGCTGAAGGTTCCATAATCTTTCCGAATGGAACAAGACCAGTCTTAATAAGAGCCTGAAAACCGTTACAGATACCAACAATAAGACCATCTTTTGTTTCAAGGTGAGCTGTAATTGCATCAGCAATGCGTTTTTCCCGGATTACGTTTGCAATGAACTTACCTGAACCGTCTGGTTCATCACCTGCAGAGAATCCGCCGGCAAAGGCAATAATCTGTGCATCAGACATTTCTTTCTGAAGCAGATTAAGGGATTCTTCCAGATCTTTTGGAGTTCTGTTGCGGAATACTACGATTTTTGAATCAGCACCGGCAAGGTTAAATGCCCGGGCCATATCAAATTCACAGTTTGTTCCAGGGAATACAGGAACTACAACACGTGGCTTAGCCTTTGATTTGTCCAATACGGTGATTGAGCTTGTCGAAATTACCGTATTGCTGCTGGTTTCGACAGGCTCAACCGACGCAGCCACTTTTGCACGGGCAGCAGCAAGACTTTCATGTTCCTTAGTTGCCCATTCTGGAAGAGCAGCCTGTGGCGCAACTGAAGATACAGGCGGGAATACCTTTGCAAGTTTTCCTTCCCATGCATCGTAAAGTTTGTCCAGAGGAATATCTGTAGCAGGCATTGGATTAAGACCAAGCATTGCAATACTGATTACAGGATCTGCCTGTGTGTTACCGATTCTTGTAACAGTTGTATTTACGAAACCAGCTGTATTTTCAAATTTGTCATCTTCTGTTTCTACGATGATAGAACCATAGAGAGGTGTAAAAAGATCAGCAATTGTATCGTTTACATTGCGGTGGAAACCAAGAGCAGTTGCACTTGATGGAATTGAAGTAAGCTGTGCACCGACTCTGTTACCAAAAGCCATTTTTGTAACAGCTTCAGCAATACCGCCGGCACCTACAGGATACATTGCAAGAATTTTTCCTGCTTTATTTGCTTCATAAAGAGCGTCACTGTTCTTTTTGAAAGTATCCCAGTCTGGAGCAAGTTCTGCAGAATATGGAACTTTTACCAGATAAAGGTGACTTCCGCCTTTTTTGAAAGAACCAGACTGAACATTTTTAGCTTCGTCGTGTGCAACGGCAAAAGAAACAAGAGTATGTGGTACATTAAGGTTTTCGAAAGTACCAGACATAGAGTCTTTACCACCGATAGAAGCACAACCCATTTCCCGCTGAGCATCAACAGATCCCAGGAGAGCAGCTGTCGGATAACCCCATGTTTTCTTGTCTACAGTGCGTCCGAAGAATTCCTGATAAGACATTCTTGCAGTAGTAGCTTTACCACCAATACAAGTGATTTTTGCAAGAGAAGAAAGAACTGCTGTCTGAGCACCATGCCATGGAGACCAGTTTGCAACACGGGGATCGTAACCGTAAGACATTAAGCTTACAGTTGATGTTTCACGAGGAGAGATTACAGGAATTTTTGCAGACATAGCACATTCCGGTGTTCCCTGGTATTTACCGCCAAATGGGAAAAGTACAGTTGAAGAACCGATAGAGCCGTCGAAGCGTTCCTGAAGACCACGCTGAGAACAGCAGGCAAGATCAGAAATATTTGCAATGAATGCGTTTTCAATCTGATTTTTTGTTGGAACATTTTCTGCACTTTCGCCAGTAGCATAAGCACAGTCACCGAGAGCGTCTTTTACGCTTTCGAGAGGTTCTACGAGAGGTGAAACATCCCGTGGAGCAGGACTTTCGATTTCTGCCTTTGCAGTGTGTTCAGCACCGGCAGAGTCAAGGAAGGAACGGTCAATGTCAACGATTGTCTGACCCCGCCACTTCATTGTGAGTTTGTTTTTATCTGTTACAGTTGCAACAACAACTGCGTTAAGGTTTTCTTCATTACAGTATTTAATGAAAGTATCAGCATCACCGGCACGAACAACTACAGCCATGCGTTCCTGAGATTCAGAAATGGCAAGTTCTGTACCGTTAAGGCCTTCGTATTTCTTTGGAACAGCATCAAGGTTAATGTCCAGACCAGGTGCAAGTTCACCAACAGCAACAGAAACACCACCGGCACCGAAGTCGTTGGAACGGCGGATCATTTTGCTTACTTCCGGTCTGCGGAACAGACGCTGAATCTTTCTTTCTTCTACGGCGTTACCTTTCTGAACTTCTGCAGCAGCAGTTGTTACAGATTTTTCTGTATGTACCTTAGAAGAACCTGTAGCACCACCAATACCATCGCGGCCAGTACCACCACCAAGAAGGATGATAATGTCGCCGGCTTCAGGAGTTTCCCGCATTACAGTTGCATAAGGAGAAGCTGCAATTACAGCACCAAGTTCCATGCGTTTTGCAACAAAGCCAGGATGGTAAACTTCAGTAACCTGACCAGTAGTAAGACCAATCTGGTTACCATAAGAAGAGAATCCCTGAGCAGCTTCGCGGCAAAGCTTAACCTGTGGAAGTTTTCCGTGGAGAGTTGCTTCAAGAGGAACTGTAGGATCAGCAGCACCAGTTACACGCATTGACTGGTAAACCCATGAACGGCCTGAAAGAGGGTCACGGATTGCACCACCAATACAAGTTGCTGCACCACCAAAAGGTTCAATTTCTGTAGGATGGTTGTGTGTTTCGTTTTTGAACTGAAGAAGCCACTGTTCAACTTCTTCCTTTCCTTCTGGAAGAGGATTTCCATCTTTGTCAGTTGTGTAATGAACATCAATAAAGATTGAACATGCGTTGTTTTCTTCAGAAACTTCCATGTCATCCAGCATGCCGTGTTTGCGGAGGTATTTTCCGCCAACAGTTGCCATGTCCATTAAAGTTATAGGCTTGTCCTTACGCTTTGCGTAAAGATCAGTGTGCATTGCCTTGTAGTTTTCAAGAGACTGCTTAAAAAGTTTAGCATAAGAACCTTTGTCAATTTTAATGTCCTTAAGAACAGTATTGAAAGTTGTATGACGGCAGTGGTCAGACCAGTAAGTATCCAGAACCCGGATTTCTGTTTCAGTCGGATCACGCTTAATAGACTTAAAGTATTTCTGCAGGAACTGAATGTCAGCCAGATCCATGGCAAGACCCATAGATTTGCGGTATTCATCCAGCTGCTTTTTGCCGTATTTAATGAATCCTTCAACAACAGGAACATCACCAGGAACGGCAGACTTAATTTCCAGAGTTTCAGGAATTGTGCTGTCAGTAAGACGGCTGTCTACAGGGTTAATAAGGTACTTCTGAATTTTAGCAGCTTCATCAGCACTTACAGCCCCGGAAAGAATAACCATTTTTGCACAGCGTACACGAGGAGGTTCAGTTCCAACTTTTGCAGTGTTTTTCATAGATTCCCGGAGAAGAGAAAGACACTGTTCAGCAGAGTCAGCCCGCTGGTCGTACTGACCGGGAAGATATTCCCAGACAATTACAGTTTCACCTTCAGCAGCTTTTACTTCTTCGTAAACAACACTGTCGCTCTGTGGTTCAGAAAAGATTCTGAGGGCTGCCATTTTAGACACGTCTTCAGAAGTATTTTCAATGTCATAGCGGTTAAAGTAACGAACTCCCTTTACAGAGGAAATTCCCAAAAATCCATTGATTTCAGATAAGATGCTCTGTGCTTCACTCTGGAAGCCAGGCTTGCGTTCAACATAAATACGAAACATTCTTATATTGTAATGATTTATATGGGTGAATTCAACGGAGCAACCCTCTTACACCACCGGCTTTTCAGGGTTCCGCTGCCGCTCCATTGGACGCAGCAGGCTGCTTACCAACGGCTTCGCCGCCCTTACAATCCGGGCTAAGCTTCAACAAAAATCCTTATGATTTTTTACATCAATTTATGTACAGTCTGCCTGTAAGTTTAAGCGCTTTTTTTTTGGCGACTGTATTTTTTTCCGGCGGAAGACGGGGCGTTACGGGGTGTCCCCGTTAGAGGGGGTAGCGGAAGACGGAACCTGTTCCGGCTGCAGCGAGGGGCAGGCGCCCCTTTGGACTTGAACAAGGTTAAAGAAAAATTATAAACTTTGCCCATGACAAAAACTGATTTAATTAGCGAATTCGTTGAACCAAAAGTAATCGAAGCTGTACCTGAATTCATTAATGCTACAGATGTTGCAGAAATCAACAGACTGGCAACTGTAATTTCGGGACTGTTCAATGCCCAGGATGTATTTGCAGAAGTTCTGGAGGGAACAGACGATTCTAAACTTATTGCTTCTTTTAAGAAAAACCTTACTCTTCTGATTCAGAAAACATGGGTTGAAAAAACCGACGAAGCCGTAAAGGAACAGGTTCTTTACAATCTGGAACAGTTCTGTGCTTATGCAGAAGACGGCAAATATGCAGACGAATATGCCCGCTTCAGTCAGATTCTCTCTGATGTTGTTTACCTTATGTTTGGACCTCAGTCTAAAGAACCTGAATTTGAAAGTTATGCACTTCGCATTGACCCTGAATTCGGTATTTTCTGGTGGTATATTCAGAACATGCCTGAACACGCAGATTTTTCCAACGAAAAATGCCGTGCAATTATTCTGATTGCAGTTTACTTCCTGGCAAATTACTAGCCTATATAAACAGAGGGGCTGTCCAATAAGTAATGACCGCAAGTTGAACTTTTTGGACATCCCCTTTTTTTTGTCCGGATTTTGGGTATATTTTTTAAATCATTAAGAGAGGTTCAGAATGGACATTGCTTCAATTACTGCTTCACTTCGGGAAGCTTCAGATAAACTTTCACTTCAGTCTGCGGAAGAAAAAAATGCTGCACTGGAAGCCGTTGGAATATCAATTGAAAAAAACCGCAGTGCTATTCTTGCTGCAAATGAAAAAGACTGTGCTGCTGCCCGTTCAAAAAGTATGAGTGAAAGTCTTGTGGAACGCCTTGCCCTTGATGAAAAAAAAATTAATTCAATCATTGATTCTATAAAAATTATTGCAGGTCAGACTGACCCTGTTGGTGAAGAAACTGCCGGCTGGAAAACTCCTCAAGGTATGACTATCCGTCAGGTTCGGGTGCCTCTTGGTGTTGTTGCCATTATCTACGAAAGCCGGCCAAATGTTACTGCTGATGCATTTGCCCTGGCATACAAATCTGGAAATGCCATTCTTTTGCGTGGTTCTTCTTCTGCCCTTAACTCAAACAAAGCACTTGTTGCTGCAATTAAAGAAGGACTTGATTTGTGCGGTGGTATTTCCGGTGCTATTGAACTTGCTCCCTGCGAAAGCCATGACGAAGTTGAAGAAATTCTTACTGCCGTTGGAAAAGTTGATGTGGCTCTTCCCCGGGGTGGAGCAAAGCTTATTAATATGGTTGTGGAAAAAGCAAAGGTGCCTGTAATTCAGACTGGAGCCGGTGTATGCCATCTTTATGTTGATGAAAGCGCAGATATTGAAATGGCCCTTAATATTGCCTGGAATGGAAAAACTCAGCGTCCTGGTGCCTGCAATGCCATTGAATGTATTGTTGTAAACGAAAAAATTGCGGCAGACTTTATGCCTCAGCTGGTCAGAAAATTTGCGGGAAAAGTTGAACTTAGATGTGATCAGAAGGCCTTTAAAATTGTTGAACCGCTGAAATCTTCAGATGTGAAAAAAGCCTCAGAAGAAGACTTTGGCTATGAATTCCTGGATTTTATCTGCGCAGTTAAGACTGTAAGCGGACTGGATGAAGCTGTTGAATTTATTAACAGCCATAACACAAAACATTCTGAATGTATCGTAACAAATGACAGAAGTCACGCCCGCCTGTTCCAGGCAAAAATTGATGCTGCCTGTGTTTATGTAAATGCTTCAACACGGTTTACAGACGGCGGAGAATTTGGCTTTGGTGCAGAACTTGGTATTTCCACACAGAAACTTCACGCCCGGGGACCAATGGGAATCAAAGCCCTCACAACAACAAAATACTTAATCGACGGCGACGGACAGGTAAGATAAGAGCCAAGCTGTAAGCAGGAATATTCTCTTTTTAAGGTTTCATTTTATAGCCAGAGTATCTCAGTCTGTGAGGGCTGGAAAAATGGGGAGCAAGGGTTCCGTAAGGAAAATAATTCTGCACAAGCGAAGCGCAGAAGCCTTTTTTTCAGCAGGTTCCTTGCGTAAGCCCACGAACTCCCCTTCATATCCAGAGAATTAATGATGCCATTATTGATTTTTCTTCAAGAAAAAGGCAAAAAGAAAAGTCAGATTCTCAAGAACAAACGAATTGCAAAATTAGAACTTGGAGAACTAAATCTCTCTAAAGAAGATGTTCAGAAAATCAGCAAAGATTTGGAATTGCTTAAAACGTAAATCTATGCCAATTTACTTGTTATCTATGTCATTTTATAGTAAATGACATAGATAAAATACTTTTGGGGTAGATAACAAGAGGTAAATTATGCATAAATTTGAATATAACGAAAACGCAAAAAAATTACTTACACCAGAAATTGTTCAGTTGTTAGGTATAATTTACGAACATAAAGGACGACAGCAGCTATTTGTTGAAGCCAAGAAAGACGAATTAAAAACTTTAGTTGAAATTGCAAAAATACAGAGTACCAGGTCATCAAACAGAATTGAAGGCATTTTTACAACAGATAAACGTCTTAAAGAATTGATGAATCAGAAGTCTGAACCAAAAAATAGAAACGAAGAAGAAATTTCTGGTTATCGAGATGTCCTAAATACGATTCATGAAAGTTATGATTATATTTCACCTGCACCAAGTATTATTCAGCAGCTGCACAGAGATTTGTACACTTACAATAAAAGTTCAGGGTATGGTGGAAAATATAAATCTAGCGACAACATAATTGCAGAAACAGATTCAAACGGGATTCAGAAAATAAGATTTGCTCCAGTTCCAGCTTTTGAAACAGAAGAAGTCATGAGACATATGTGTAATTCATTTTTAGAAGCCTGGAATGATAATAAAACAGACAAACTTCTTTTGATTCCAATGTTTATTTTGGATTTTTTGTGTATACACCCTTTTGAAGACGGCAATGGAAGAATGAGCCGTCTTTTGACTTTGCTTTTATATTACCGGGCAGGATTTATTGTTGGAAAATATATCAGTCTTGAAATGCTGATTGAAAATGCAAAAGAAACTTATTACGAAGCATTGCAGGATTGTTCAACTGGATGGCATGAAAGTAATAATCTTTATATGCCTTTTGTAAAATACTATCTTGGAATTTTAATAAAAGCATCCAACGAATTTGAATCCAGAGTTAAATATCTTTCTTCTGAAAAAATTTCAAAACCTGAACGAGTTAAACATCTAATACAAAATACAATTGGAAAAATAAACAAAAAGGAAATTCTTGAAAAGTGTCCTGACATCAGTACAAAAACGGTTGAAAGAGCTTTAGCTGATTTACTTAGTGAAGGATTGATTCAGAAGATTGGTGCTGGCCCTGCAACTGGTTATGTTTGGGTTCAGAAGTAAACTGTCTTCTTGAAATCCCGGACAAAATGGCTTTCAGACAAAGTGATGGCTTATGTTTCGTTCTTTTTCTCACTCCCCCGCCCAACGTTTCGCCGTTGTATCACGACCAAGCTCGGCTTGCTTACATTGTCTTTATCTACAAAAATGCAGAGTTATATACTATAATCTTCCTATAATATTTAACTATGTGAAGACGGGAAGATTATTATGGCTGAATACAAGATACACCATAGTACATATGATTTTGATTCACTTTTACCAGAACAGAAAGCTCGTGTAAAAATTGATCAGATGTTGAAAGATTCTGGCTGGACTGTTATTTCTCGAGATGACTTTACACCTGACGCTGTAAATGCTCAGGCTGTTGAAGAAAATCT
>JAEDGQ010000058.1 GCA_016297415.1 Treponema sp. | reverse complement strand
GGGGTTGGACGAAGTCCAATCCCCGTGATCCTTGCCACTGTTTAAAATTAAAAAAATCGAAATTGAACCTTCTATTTAATTCAATAACCAGTTGGTTTTATTAATGAATTACTGAACTTCTACAAGTTCGGCATCTGCTTTACGAACAGAAAGTTCATATCCCCGTACTGTAATTTCAACAGGGTCGCCAAGGGGAGCAATTTTTCTTACATAAACGTCCACACCTTTTGTAAGTCCCATGTCCATAATCCTGCGTTTTACAGCACCCTCCCCCAGAAGTTTTTTAACCTTTACTGTTATTCCAGGCTTCACTTCTTTTAATGTCATAATCTATACCTCTCAATTCAGATAATAATTTTTTCAGCAAGTTCCCGACTTAAAGCAATTCGGGAATCTTTAATCTGAATAATCAGATTTCCATTCATAATAGTGACAATACATAAACTGCATCCTTCAACAAAACCAAGGTCTTTAAGATGATGTTTAATTTTTTCATTGCCGCTGATTTTCTTTATCAGGTATTCTTTTCCAGTTTGAGCCATGAACAGAGGCATAATTCACCACTTTTTTATAAAACTTGAATAATTAAAAAGTTAGCAATTGCTAACAACTGAACAGAGTATAGTTAGTTTTTGCAAACAATGTCAATAAGTTAGACATAGCTAACAAAGAAAAAAAATAAAATTATTATGGCTTTTCTGAAAAAAAAGAATTGATAGGTGAAAAGAAATAGAAAAGGATTTAAAGAGGAAAAATCGGGTATGGCGGATTCGAACCGCCGGCCTCAACGTCCCGAACGTTGCGCGCTACCAGCTGCGCTAATACCCGGTTATAAAAAAAGCCTTCCCAAACGGAAGGCTTAACGCGATGTGCGGGGCTCGAACCCGCGATCTCCGGCGTGACAGGCCAGCGCGATAACCAGCTTCGCTAACACCGCAATTGATGTTTAGATATTACCAAATGGATAATTTTCCGTCAATACCTTTTTTTTGAAAATTTGATTTTTTTTTAATTTTTTTTCTATGTCTGGAATTGTTTCATTGACTTAGGGGGATATTGAATGATAAAATTAAATATTGCGTTTATATTCTATATATAGATGTAAATTAAAAAAATAGTTTATAAAGGATGTTTTTATTATGAAAAAAACTATGCTTTTTATTGGTTCAGTAATTATTCTGATTCTTTCTGCTGTTACATTCATTTTTATTCCGGCAATGGCAGATGGTATGGGTAACAAAGAACTGGTTTTCGGAAAATACGGAAACAAAAAAATTGAATACAAACCTGGTACAGAATTTGCTGCTGCAGTAAACAATTACACAGAAATGTACAGAAAACAGGGCTATGAATTAAGAGAAAGTGATTACTACTATATCTACAATGATGCTTTTATTTCTGCTGTAAATGCTATTGCAAATGCTGAAGAAGTAAAGAAATCAGGTTATGCTCCATCTTCAGACAAAGTTAACCGTGATATCGTAACAATGCCAATGTTCGCTGATGAAAACGGCAAATTCTCAATGGAAGTTTATGAATCTTATGAAGAAAGTTACAGAAACGATCTTAAAAAAGACATCGTAAATGGTCACATCTGGAATCGTTACTCAGAAGACCTTCTTGGTTCACAGTCTGATGTAGGCGGAAACAGACTTTTCGGTCTTAAAACTTCTGATGCAGAACTGGCATTCCTTGCAGATATGGGTGCTGATAAACGTGCTTTCGACATGGCAGTATTCAACAAAGCAGATTATCCAGATTCAGCTGTAAGAACATTCGGGGAATCAAATAAAGACAACTTTGTAAAATACAATCTTTCAATTATTTCTGTAAAAGAATCTTCAAAAGCAAAATCAATTCTTAAACAGATTAAAAACGAAGAAATCACATTCTCAGATGCTGTTGCTGAATACTCAGACAAGGCATACTCTGGAAGCGATGGTATCCTCTACTCTAATCTGGGTTATCAGATCAAAAACATTCTTAAAAACCAAGATGATGCTGAAAAAGTATTCTCACTTAATCCAGATGAACTGAGTGCTGTAATTGAAACAACATCAGGATATTCAGTTTTCCGCTGCAACCTTCCAAAAGTAGAACCGGATTTCAAAAACAAAACTACACTTGAAGCTGTTCGTAACTATATCGAAGAAAACGAAGCTTCAAAAATCGAAGACTACTTTGTAACTTCAGCAAACGGTCTCAAAGCAAATGCAGCTACTAAAGGTTTTGCAGCTGCAGCAAAAGATAGTGAAGCTAAATATGTAAAAGTTCCTGCTTTCCCACTTAACTACGATAACTCATCAATGTTTGACGCTGTAGGAACAGGCATTGAAGAACTTTCAAGCGCTGCTTCAAATGAAAACTTCCTCGAAAAAGCTTTCGCTCTTAAAAAAGATGAAATTTCAGAACCAGTTGTTCTCGGAGATTACGTTATCGTTCTTAAAAACACTGGTATTCAGAAAGACGCTGTAACAGCAGATGCAAAAGACAAGATTGCAGATTCTCTCGACAGCTTAAACTCTTCTGTTGCTCAGAGAACTCTTATGACAAGCAAAAAAGTTGTTAACAACGTTTCTGAAGTTTTCTTTAACCAGATTATGAAATAAGGAAATCTTTTGATTTCAGATAACATTAATGCAAAGCCCTGTCTGGTTAAAGCCGGTCAGGGCTTTACTGTTTATTACAAAGAAAGATATCTCTATTCTAAATATGCTCCTGAAAAAGCAATCCTTAAAACTATTGAGGATTTAAAGCTTATGGAAGGAACATTGATTCTTGCCCGTTCTCCTGCCCTATGGATTGGTCTGAAGGAACTTATTTCAAAACTTCCGGAAGACTGTTTAATTCTTGCAGTTGAAGACGATGCTGAGCTGTTCAACTTTTCTAAATCTTTACTGGAAGACTTAATTTCGAAAAACAATGAATATTCAGGAAAAATTCTTTTTTCCAGCTGTAAAGATTCAATAAATTTACTTTCAGATATATACAGATTCCGTCGTGTAGTAAGTCTTGATATGAGTGGTGGCGTTTCACTAAACAAAGATTCTTACAAGAATACACTTTATCTTATCCAGAATATGATTACTGCTTTCTGGAAAAACCGTGTAACTCTTGTAAAACTGGGACGGCTTTTCAGCCGCAATTTTTTTAAAAACCTAAAGAACAATCCTGCTGAAAATAATATACCTGTACATAGTTCAATTTTTTCAAATCCAATTGTGGTTTTTGGTGCAGGAGAAACAACAGAACAATTTTTACAATCTGCAGATAAAAATTTTTTTCAGAAATGTACAATAATCGCCGTTGATGCAGCGCTTCCCGTTCTTGTAAAAAACGGAATCACCCCGGATTTTACAGTGGGTGTTGAAAGTCAGCTTGCTATTGAAAAGGCCTACATCGGTTGTAACAAAACAGGTACCATTCTTTTGAGAGATTTAACAAGTCGACCAGCAATTAAAAAAAACACAACTAATACAAATTTCTATTTCTTTTCTGAATATACTCAGGCATCATTTCTGGAAAAGGCAAAAGCGAGACAAATTATGCCTGTAATTCTTCCCCCCCTAGGTTCAGTGGGACTTTCTGCAGTTTACATTGCTCTGGTTATGAGGAAATCTGCAGATGTTCCGGTTTTTATTACAGGACTGGATTTTTCTTTTTCTACAGGAAAAACTCATGCAAACGGAGCTCCTGCACATACAACAAGACTCTTAAAAACATACCGTATGGAACCTGTAGAAAACTACAATGCTGCATTCAGAACGGGCGCCCGGTTAATTTTCGGAAAAAACAATATTCCTGTAATAACAGATGCCAGTCTTTCCGGATACGGAGAATTATTTAAATCCTTTTTTGCCGGCACTCCAAATATGTGGGATACAGGTTTTCAGGGATTTGACCTTGGCATTCCTGTTGTTTCAATGATTGATTTCAATTCTTTTATTAAAAATTTTCCACTTAAAACAAAATGGACTAAGAAAAACAAGACAGAACAAAATAATTTTTTAAGAGAAAAAATTTCAGCTTTTATAAGTGAAGAAAAATCCGCTTTAATTCGTCTCAAAGACCTGCTTATAAACGGAAATAACTGTTCCCCTTCTCCACGCCCTGACTTAAAGACAGAAATTTCCACACTTTTAAATGAAAGAGAATATCTTTATCTTCATTTTCCTGACGGCTGGAAATCCCGTCCGGAAGATTTAAGCTTCTTAAAACGAGTTCGAAGTGAAATTGATTTCTTCTTAAAAGATATGGAAACCATTGATTAAACACGAACCCTTAAAAATATAACCGAAGTTACTGCTTGTATATAAAAAATGCACCTCCTAAACTTGAACTTTATTTGTCCAGCTTTAGGGGTGCACTTAAAAAGGCCTCTTTTTAATCTTCTTTTTCTTTAAGAACTGCAAGGAAGGCGCTCTGTGGTAATTCAACATTACCAACCATCTTCATGCGCTTTTTACCTTCCTTCTGTTTTTCAAGAAGCTTTCTTTTTCGTGTAATGTCACCACCATAACATTTGGCAAGAACGTCCTTTCTTACAGGGTTAACAGTTTCCCGGGCAATAATCTGACTTCCAATAGCTCCTTGAATTGCTACCTTAAACTGCTGTCTTGCAATTTCGTTTTTAAGGCGTTCACAAACTTTTTTTGCTCTGGCTACGGCACCTGCACGGAATGCAAGGAACGAAAGAGCATCAACAGGTTTTGAGTTAATAAGAGTATCAACTTTAACAAGATCTGTAACTCTATATTCAATAACTTCATAATCAAAACTTGCATAGCCACGGCTATAACTTTTTAATCTGTCATAAAAATCGAAAAGTACTTCTGCCAGCGGCATTTCATAAATGAGCTCTACACGTTTTTCATCAAGGTACTGCATGTTTTTCTGCTCACCGCGTTTTTCTGTACAAAGAGCCATAATCGAACCGATAAATTCGGCAGGTGTAATAATTGAAGCTCTGATATAAGGTTCCCGTGCTTCACGAATTTTAGTTTCAGGGAATTCTGTTGGATTATCAACTGTAATTTCATCACCATTTGTAAGGGTACATTTATATTCTACAGAAGGAGATGTAAAGATTACTGCCTGACCATAGTCCCGTTCAAGACGTTCCTGAATAATTTCAAGATGAAGAAGTCCGAGAAAACCACATCTGAACCCATTACCAAGAGCAATGGAATTATCTTTGTCATAAGTAAGACTGGCATCGTTAAGTTTAAGTTTTTCCATGCTGTCTTTCAGTTCTTCATAATCATTAGAATCCATGGGATAGATTGAAGAGAATACAACAGGCTTTACTTCTTTAAAACCAGGTAAAGGCTCATCTGCAGGATCTGCAGAAAGTGTTACTGTATCACCTACACGAACATCGCTTACAGTTTTACAACCGGCAATAATATATCCTACATCTCCGGCTTCCAGATAAGGAGTTTCTTCATAATTAATTTTGAAAATACCAATCTGTTCAACTTTGTAATCCACACCGTTGGACATAAAGCGAATTGCATCACCTTTCTTAATGCGGCCTTCTTTTACGCGGATATGAATAATTACTCCACGATATTCATCATAATGACAGTCAAAGATCAACGCCTGAGCTTTTCCTTCCGGATTGCCGCTAGGTGCAGGAAATTTTGTTACAATAGCTTCAAGAAGTTCATCAATACCTTCACCAGTTTTAGCACTGACAAGAACTGCATCTTCACTATCCAGTCCAAGATCGTGATCAATCTGATGTTTTACTGAAGGAATATCTGCTGATGGAAGATCGATTTTATTTACAACAGGAACAATAGAAAGGTCCTGTTCCATTGCCATATAAAGATTTGAAACTGTCTGACTTTCAACACCCTGTGCTGCATCAACAAGCAGAAGCGCACCCTCACAGGAAGCGATGGCACGGCTAACTTCATAAGAAAAGTCAACATGTCCTGGAGTATCAACAAAGTTTAACTCATAATCGTGGCCATCTTTTGCATGATAAGGAATTGTAACAGCCTGTGATTTAATGGTAATACCACGTTCTCGTTCAATATCCATATTATCGAGAATCTGATTGGTCATCTGTCTGTCGTCAATGATTTTTGACTTCTGAATAAGACGGTCAGAAAGTGTTGATTTGCCATGGTCAATGTGTGCAACAATACAAAAGTTGCGTTTGTACTTCATTTCTGTCATATATTTATCCGTAATTAAAAATAATTTGGTCCATCAAGAGGAGCTGAAAGCCCCATACTTATATCAAGATATCCCTTCTTTCTATTTTTTGCATAAATTTCTGCATAAATTGCAGTATTATCCGAATTAAATGTAATACTGCGTATATCAACAGGATCATTTTCAGAAAATCCTGTTTCATCTGCAATTGAGCCTTTTATTACATTTGCAATCTGATATTTTCTATGTCCTTCCAGCGGAATAAGTTTCATTCCAAATACTGCAGTAAGACAATTAGCAATTATATCATTTCTGTAGAACACGAAACCTGGATTCAATGGCCGGGAACCTACATACACAAGAACAGAACCTTTAACAGGTTCACTTTCTGTTTCTCTTGAATATTTAATATTTATGATTGAACCGGCAGAAATACCCATCATCTTTTTCTGAAGATCTTCCAGAGTCTTTATTGTTGTACCTTCAATTTCAACAATCAAATCCCCGGCTCTAAGACCAGCTCTGTATCCTGTTCCGCCAGGCATTACATAATTTAATTCAACACCAAGATCCTTTCCACCAATACGTTGTGTACGTCCGTGAGCCTGAATCCAGCTGTGATCAAACTTTCCTCCGTTTACGAGAAGAGGTAATTCAGATTTTAAATATTCAACAGGAATTGCAAAATTCAATCCGGAATACTGAAGCATACCGGCAAAAACAATGGCCTGAACATTTCCATCTTCATCAACACAAGGACCACCAGAGTTTCCGGAGTTAACAGCCGCATCAATCTGCATAACAGGACCGGCACTGAACAAAGCTCTGTCCCTGGCACTGACAATTCCGCTTGTTAAGGTACGTTCAAGACCAATAGGAGAACCAATACAGTAAATCTTATCGCCTACTTCCAGATTTTTACTTGAACCCAGTGTAAATACGTATGGAGCTTCAACTTCTGCCTTTAATACTGCCAGATCCACACCAGAGTCCCAGCCAATCACTTTAGCAGGAATTCTTGTTTCGTTGTCTTCAGCAAGTTTCACATAAAGACGTGCATATCCTTCATATTTTGGATTTACAAGATCAGCAATTACATGATGATTTGTAACAATATATCCGTCTTTAGAAATAAAGAATCCTGAACCAATTACTCTGTCAGCAAAACCAACTCCATTTTCAACGCGTATACCTTTATCAACCCAGATTGTAACAGTTCCGGAAATCTGCTGAGAACGGTGAAGTTTTTCAGTTACAGTACCGGAAAATTGAGAAGTTTTTTCCAGACACAGTTTAGTCAATTCTTCATCAGTTAATGAAAGTTTCTTTTCATATCCAAGGTATGTAAGTGAATCAAAAAGCTTTTTAGCCTTAAAATAATCAGCTTCACTTACAGCTTTATCAAATTCTTGAGCAACCCTGTCAGCCAGGGAATTAATTGTTTTCTGATCTTTCAGAAGATAAGAACGCCAGTAAGCCTGTACCAGATCTGATTCTGCAAGTTCTTCAATACGCTTAATTTCTTCTTTTTTTACATCTTCAATAGTGTAATCAGGTTCAACAAAAACTTTTTTTACTTCGTCTGTTGAAGAACATGAGATAAAAACAAGAAGAGCCGCAAAAACCGGGAATACTTTTTTATTATAAATCTTATTCATTTTCAACCTTTTCCAGAACAATTTCTTCGGGAGGAAGAACTTTTCCAAATATATACTGACCGATTCTCACCCCGGTCATTCTGCATTTTTCTCCTTCCACTAAAGTAGAAACACCTTGAACTGTGTTAAGGTTAACTTTTTTTATAAGTTTTTCTGCTTCATTTTTTTCAGGAATTTGTCCAATCCACCAGATGTGGTAATTCAAGTCTTTTGTAACTGTAGTAACCTGAGTTCCTTCCGTAACACGAACCGGCATTCCATTTTTAGTTCTTACTGTAATAATTTCGTTAGATAAAGGCTGATGGAACAAAGCTTCTTCAATTAACGCCCCATCACTTTCAAGAGGATATTTTATATAACGGATTTCCCACTGACCATCATTATCTGAATCCCAGCTGGTGATTTTTCCTTCACCTTCTGTATATTCTTCAGTAAAATCCGGAATTGTATCTCCGTTCTGATCAACCTGAATCATTTTTATATAGATTCCAAGGTCATTACTGCCTTCACCAAAAAGATTAGTAATTATCTGATATTCATCAGCCTCTGAATGAACCTTCCCCCCGTCTTTTTTAAAACCATAAGTTTCAGTTGTTTCAAACAGGCCGTCTCCATCCATATCTACAGTTCTGAAATCTGGAAGACCTTTTTTAAACTGTGTCTGAGCATACATTTTTTCACCGGAATAATAACGGGCCATTTGAGGTTCTCCATCAAGCATACTTACCTGAATATAACCACCAGCTCTTTCCTGTGAAGGTACAATGTAATTTGATGCTGCCATCATAAGCTGTTCTACAGTAATTTCAGCAGTTTCATTTTCTATCTGAGGTATATAAAAAAGAATTGAAAGCTTATCTTTAATAAAATCTGATGAAGTTATGATAAAAGGAGTCCATAAAAGCATTTCTGCTACAAGATTTTCAGTAAGCTTATTGCCATAAGAAACTTTTGAAATTGCGGGCCATGAACCATATTCAACAGAAATGTCATTATTTGTTAAGTGAAGATAATATGGAACACCAAAATCACAGTCACAAACCCATTCTTCAAGGTCATCCTGGTTTACGTCATAAGTAATCTTCTGTGGACGGCCACGATTATAATCAATCTTAAGATTGTAAGTTAAGTCACCGTCGGTATCCATAAAAATTGTGCCGTTGTACTGATTTAAATACTCACCAAATTCACGAATACAATCTTCATCTTTAAGAGAAGCAGCAAAGTCCTTTACAATATTCCAGTCAATTGATTTGTCCGCAAAACTGTAAAAATAATCAAGTGCTTTGTCTTCTTTCATAAGTCCCTCTGACACAGCTGCTGCTGCATAAAGAGGTGATTTTAATGAACGGGCATTGAAGGATTTTAACATGCGGGATCTGCGTTCTCCCTGTGCAAAAAGAGAAGCGTAGATTTCCAGCTCTACAGAAGGCTTTTTATATGAAGAAATGAGATTAATAAAAGCATCTGCCATTTTTGAATTTTCTTCTGTTCTTCCACCAAAGCTGTATTCATAACGGAAAAATAAATCTGCAAACCGAGGATCATCCGGATATATTCTTCTGGCTGCATCAAGACGGTTTCTGGCTTTTTCAACACTTTCTGTATCTTTTAAGCTGTAATAAGATTTTGCTCTGATATATTCTGCATCGGCCGAATAAATAAAAGGTGTTGAATCAAGAATTTCTATTGCCTTTGAAAACTCTCTTATTGAACATAAAAGATCTGCATAGAGAACCCGGGCACTTTCTCTGTTGTAGTCTACCCACTGCTCTTTTGTTAAGGCTTCTACTACAAAAGGAATCACCAGACATTTTTTTGTTCCTGTATTCATTTTTGAAACAGCTCTGATGTACCATAAATCAGAAATATCTGCATCATACGCAAGTCCCAGTTCTGCATTGGAATCTGCAGCCTGCCAGTTTTTTGAAGAGGCATACTGCTCAGCAAGCTTTAAATATCTTACTGCAGTTTTTCTGCTGGCGGCCTGAATATTTGAAGACTGAGCATAAAGAGAAGTTACAAAGCAAATAAAAAATATTGCGGAAAGCCATTTAAGACTTTTTTTTGTAAAAGCACCCATGAATATTATTTTACTGTTTTTTTTGTCAAAAAAAAAGACCTTTCAACAAATATTGAAAGGTCTTTTTTCTTATTCTATAAAGAATTAGCTAAAACCTAGCGAGCTGGAGCAACTGTAATAACTTCAGCATCAGCAGGTGTAAGGATTGTTACATTTTCACCAAGGTTTATGTCTTTTACTGTAAATACATCACCGATGTTGATTTTTGAAACATCGATTACAACGCGTACTGGAAGGTCTTTTGGAAGTGCCTTAACTTTGATTTCTGGAATGTGTTTTACCATGAAACCACCTTTAAGAACACCAGCAGCTGTACCAGAGTACTGAAGTTTGTAATTGCGTGTAACAGGCTTTTTGTTGCTTACTACAAAGAAATCAGCGTGAAGAACAGAATCTGTCATGATATTGTATTCTGTGTCACGGATGAAAGCATCATAAGATGTTCCATCAACATTGAGAGTAACAAGAGTTGTTGCAGTAACGTTGCGCCATACTTTGTTAAACTGTGCTGATTCTACAACGATTGATGTAGCCTTTCCTTCTTCGTCATACATAACAGCAGGAATGTTTCCGGCAGCACGAATAGCTTTAGCTGCTTTTTTACCTGTTTCCTGACGTGTTTTTGCATTAACTACTAACTGTTCCATTTTATAGAACTCCTTAATTTTGAGCGGTCTTCAAAAACTAGTTTTGCCAGCCCCTCTTAATTTATATTCACCGCTAAGCGGTTATGCTGGGACGACAGGATTCGAACCTGTGGAATGACGGCACCAAAAGCCGTTGTCTTACCGCTTGACGACGTCCCAAAAATTTCAGTTTATAAACTAGTCCTCGCCGTCTTCACCTTCTACAACATGACCGGCGTTATATTCAGAAAGGATTTTATCCTGTAAAGCTGTTCTGAATTCAGGACTAATAGGATGTGCTACATCCTTGTATTCACCATTTGCAGTTTTTCTGCTTGGCATTGCAATAAACAATCCAGTTTTGCCTTCAATGATTTTTACATTGTGCACAACAAAACAACCGTCAAATGTTACTGTAACGTAAGCCTTTAACTTACCTTCAGCTGTGACTTTTCTAATGCGCAGTTCTGATACTTCCATATGAGTCTCTCCTTTTGCTGCAAGAAATATAATCAGATCACTGTGTTAAAACACATTGATTCCAATTTATTTTTAGCTGTGAAAAAGCTTTTTCTGCGGCCTCTTTTGTATCAAAAACACCGAATACGGTGGCTCCTGAACCTGACATGTCAGACCAGACAGCACCACTTTCTTTCAGATCCTGCAAAGCTTTGCCTATTACAGGATACTTTTTCACAAGTACAGAAGTAAAACTATTTGCAAAAGTCCATTCTTTAACAGGCTTATTGTAAATCAGTTCATACTCTGTCAGTTTGGGACAGGAAGTTGTATTTCCTGTTTCATATGCATTATCCACAAGTTCATAAGCTTCTTTTGTAGAGCTGTGAACTTCTGGAAAAATAAGTAAAAAGTACAGATCTTTGCGTGGTTCAATAGCTTTTACTACATCTCCACGACCAGTGACAACTGCGCAACTGTTTTTATATCCGTTCTTTTTGCCATGAAGGAAAAAAAACACATCACTTCCTACAAGAGATGCGACTTTATCCTTAAGGGAATCAGTCAAATCAACTCCTGTTAACTGAGCGAGAGCATAAAGGAAAAAAGCTCCATCAGAAGAACCGCCTCCAAGCCCGCCGCCAGAAGGAATATGTTTTTCCAGTGCAACTTTTACACCGGATTTTTTTCCTGTAAGACTGCAAAAAGCCCTGTATGTTGAAGTTATAGTATTGTCTGCAGGAAGTTCCATAGTATCACAGGAAACTTCGCAAACATTTTCTTCATCCAGAAGAGTTACTGTAATATAATCACATAACCCTACTGTTTGAAAAATGCTTTCAAGATTATGAAAACCATCTTCCCGTCGAGGTAAAACATTGAGACCAATGTTTACTTTTGCTGGTGCAGCGATTTTTATCTCGGAAAACATAACCACTTAATTATACAAATTTCATGCGTAAAGTCAAATCAATTCAAGAAGTAAACCAGGTAAACTAGGGCAAACGCATTATAATATATTCCCTGCTAAAAATGGCTTCCAGTCGTGA
>JAEDGQ010000154.1 GCA_016297415.1 Treponema sp. | reverse complement strand
CCAGCCCTTACAATCCTTGCCACTGTTTAAAATTAAAAAACTCGAAATTGAACCTTTAATTCACTTCGTCAGTCTGGAATGGAAAAAACAACAAAACCAGTTAAGGCTCCGGCCACAGCAGCCAGAACAATCATTCCTGAATTAATATTGCTCCATATTATTTTTGTAACTGAAACAAAGGCAATAATCGAAGTAACACTGTAAAAAAGATGCCATAAATCTGCCTTTTTCGTATTAATTTCCATAGATGAATTGTAACATAAAATGTGATATATTTTGAACTATGAATTATGGATTTATCAAAACTGCCTGTGCAAGTCCGGACTTAAAAGTTGCAGACTGTGCATATAATGCTTCAAAAATCATAGAAGAATCAAAAAACGCCGCAAAAAAAGGCGCTTCAATAATTGTTTTTCCAGAACTTTCAATAACAGGTTATACCTGTGGAGATTTGTTTTTTCAGCGTACCCTGCAAAAAGGTGCTGAAGATGCTCTTAAAGAAATTATCAGCGCAACAAAATCCCTTAATTCAATTATTTTTGCAGGTCTTCCGGTTGCAAGAAACGAAGGTCTCTACAACTGTGCTGCAGTTTTTTTCCGCGGTGAACTTCTGGCTCTTATTGCAAAATCCTATATTCCAAATTACGGAGAATTTTATGAACGCCGTCAGTTTATGCCTTTTTCTCAGGAAACTGAAACACAAACTGTTGATTTTGCAGGCTTTATGAACATTCCTTTTGGAACAGATATTCTTATTCAGGACCAGAATTACCCTGAACTTACAATAGGTTGTGAAATCTGTGAAGATCTCTGGGTTCCAGTTCCACCTTCAAGCCGTCATATTCTTGCAGGAGCTACAGTAATCGCAAACCTTTCTGCAGGAAACGAAATCATCGGAAAAGCCGGTTATCGTCTTGATCTTGTAAAAAGCCATAGCGCCAGAAGCATCTGTGCTTACCTTTATGCAGGTGCCGGAAAAGGTGAATCTACTCAGGATATGGTTTTTGCAGGTCACAACATAATTGCAGAAAACGGAACTGTTCTCGCTCAGAGTCAGCTTTTCTCCGGAGAAACAGTATTCGGTCATATTGATGCAGAACGCCTCTGCCAGGAACGAAGAAGAACAACAAGTTTCGGCTTTTCAGCTTCAAACAACACTTTCAATCAGGATTATGCAATCATTCCCGTTGAACTTATAAGCGAAACAAAAGAGGAAAAACTGGACAGATATATTGATCCCCATCCTTTTGTTCCATCTGACAAAGAAAAAAGAACACAGCGTTGTCTTGAAGTTATTACACTCCAGAGTCAGGGACTTGCAAAAAGACTTACTCACATCAACTGTCAGTCTGCAGTAATCGGACTTTCCGGAGGTCTGGATTCAACACTGGCACTTTTAATTACCTGCCGTGCTTTTGATCTGTGCGGAATCAGCCGTTCAAAAATTACAGCAATAACAATGCCATGTTTCGGTACAACAGACAGAACCTGCAACAATGCCCGCACTCTGGCAAAAGAATGCGGAACAACTCTCATGGAAATCAAAATTGCTGCTGCCGTTAAACAGCATTTTGCAGATATCGAGCAGGACGAAAACAACCATGATGTTACATACGAAAACGGACAGGCTCGTGAACGCACACAGATTCTAATGGATTATGCAAACAAAACAAACGGCATAGTAATCGGAACAGGAGATTTAAGTGAACTGGCTCTTGGCTGGTGTACATACAACGGCGATCACATGAGCATGTACGGAGTTAATTCTTCAATTCCTAAGACTCTCGTACGATATCTGGTTCAATGGTTCCAGGAGGAAGCTGCATCTAAAAACGAAGAAAAATTTGCAGCAGTTTTGAAAGACATTCTGGATACTCCTGTAAGTCCAGAGCTTCTTCCTCCAAAAGATGGAAAAATCGCACAGGTAACAGAAGATTTAGTAGGACCATACGAACTCCACGACTTTTATCTGTACTATCTTCTCCGTTTCGGCTTTAGTCCTTCAAAAATTCTCTTTCTGGCAGAAAACTCAGAACTGCCTCAGGACAGAGCAACTAAGATTAAATGGCTCAAAACTTTTTACCGCCGTTTCTTCAGCCAGCAGTTTAAGAGAAGCTGTATGCCTGACGGTGCAAAAGTAGGAACCATCAATCTCAGTCCAAGAGGCGACTGGAGAATGCCAAGCGATGCAGTTG
Source organism: Treponema sp. (assembly GCA_016297415.1). Lineage (GTDB taxonomy): Bacteria > Spirochaetota > Spirochaetia > Treponematales > Treponemataceae > Treponema_D. Next base: position 231 of record JAEDGQ010000154.1, on the reverse strand, counting down.
CTGCTCTATGGCTGAATGAAATCCAGAACCTTAAATAAAAAAGACAGTTGCATTGAGCTTAAAGTTCTGAACGGTTGCTGACTGTAAAAAAGAAGAAAATACAAATAAATCCCGATACCAGTATTTTAAACCGCAGGAAGCTTGACTGGTTTTTGGGCTTTGAAAATTATGATTTATTTATACTTTACTACCAAGCTTCAATTCTTGAACCAAGATTGTTTGGAACACCAA
>JAEDGQ010000153.1 GCA_016297415.1 Treponema sp. | reverse complement strand
CGACAAGACGTTTTCACGACTGGAAGCCATTTTTAGCAGGGAATATATTATAATGGGTTTGCCCTACAGTATAAGGTGTCAAATAAGGCTAATCATGTTATACTATTATATATGTACGAAATTGAGATTAAAGCCCATGTTTTAAACAGAACGGAGCTTATTAAAACCCTGCAGTCTTTTGCTGACTATGCAGGCGCAGTTGAACGGTTCGATACTTATTACGGAAAAGAAATCCACGGTAAAAAAGTTCAGGTACGAATCAGAAAACAGTCTTCTTTTACACCTTCAGAACTTCCAGATGCCCCGCAGACAGAGCAGCAGAATCAGGTAATTTTTACTTATAAGAGAAAAGAAGTAAGAACAGACGGAAAACATTCTCTCGAAGTAAATGATGAACAGGAATGCCTTCTTACAGATGCAGTTCCTTTTGAAACTTTTCTTGCAGACACAGGTTTTGAGCAGATTCTTACAAAGCATAAAACTGTAATTGACTGGCATTACAACGGAGTAACTCTGGAACTCTGTACAATCGAAAAACTGGGGGATTTTCTTGAACTGGAAATCATGTCAGAAACAAATGACGAAAAACAGGTTCAGCAGACAAACGAAAAGCTCTTGAAAATTCTTAACCGCTGCGGAATAAGTGAAGATCAGATTGAAAAACGCTATTATTCCGAAATGCTCAACAGTTTATAATCACTAATCATATATAAATCAGTCATAACTGGAACACCATTCCAGATGATTGCAATTAATATTAAATTGAGGCAGAAAAATGAAAAATTCTAGTTTTAAGGTTTTACTAAGTCTTATGCTGATTGGTTTTGCATCAGCTTTTACAGCTCTTATAACCTTCGTTCCATCAGGATGCAGCTTACAGGTAAAACAGGCTCAGCCGGAAGCAATTAAACCACAACAGACAAAAATCAACATAAAGATATTTTCTAAAAAATTTTCAGAAAAAAAGAATTATGCTGCAGTTGTAAATATTACTGGTGCAATACAGGAAAAAGGTCCGGAATACAACCAGAAGTGGCTTCTTTCTACAATTCAGACCTTAAAAGAAGATGAAAAAAACTCAGCTATTATCCTTTTTATTGATTCACCAGGAGGAACTGTATATCACTCTGATGAAGCATACCTGGTCCTTAAAAACTATAAGAGTTCCGGAAAAAAAGTTTATGCATATTTTGCTACAATGGCAGCTTCAGGCGGTTATTACATCGGCTGCTCAGCAGATAAAATCTATGCAAACAGAAACTGCATTACAGGTTCTATCGGTGTAATCAGTGCAAGTGCCATGGATGCCACAGAACTGCTTAAAAAACTGGGCATCAAATCAAAAACAATTCATGCAGGCAAAAACAAAAACATGCTGAATTACAATGAACCTATGACAGATGAACAGATTGCAATCATGCAGTCCCTTGCCGATGAATGTTATGACCAGTTTACAGAAATCGTAGCCGAATCAAGAGAAATGCGTATTGAAGACGTAAGAAAACTTGCAGACGGCCGTATTTTTTCAGCAAAACAGGCCAAGGAAAACGGTCTTATTGATGATGTATTAACTTTTGATGACTGTAAGCTGCTGGTTTCAAAAGAACTTAATATTGACTATGACAGCTTCAAATATTTTAAATATTCAAAGCCAGATAATTTACGTTCAATTCTTATGGAATCCATTTCTTTTATTAAAAACCCTCAGGCAGCCTGGACTCCAGGTTCCGCAATGTATTATCTCTATACCACATATTAAAAAAAGCAGCTGGTGAAGTGCCCCCAATTGCTGGACACTTTAACCAGTCTGATTAATGACAGGTCATATAAATCAAGAATAAGAGAAAGATAAAGATCAATTTTAGGAGATGCACTTCACCGGAAGACTGTTTTTTGTCTTTCGTAAACGCGTAAGTTTCTTACTTTCTGCTTTTATAAAAATCACTGCAAAAAGGAATGATATTACGTCGCTAATCAGAGATGCCCAGAGCATTGTTACAATATTATGACTTATAAGAGCCATAATAATTGAAGAAGGCACAAAGACAATTACATCCCGGAGCAGGGCCAGCAAAGTTGACTTTCCGCTTTTACCCAGGGACTGGAGCATGATGGCTGCAGACTTAATAAAGCAGGTAAGGATTATTCCGCTCAAAAAGATTCTGACACAAAGACGGGCATATTCGGTATATTCCGGGCTGTTGTTTTTTCCAAAAAGAGAGATTACAAAATCAGGGGCAAGTTCAAAAATCAGAAAGAAGACTGTGCCGATTGCAAGGACAATTTTTGTAATCGTTTTTATAGTCTCGTTTACACGCTCCACATTTCCGGCTCCCATGTTAAAGCCGATGATTGGCTGGCCGCCAAGACTTATTCCAATCACAATGGAAACAACAATTCCAAAAACCTTCATAACGATTCCTACAACTGCAAGAGGAATAAC
>JAEDGQ010000057.1 GCA_016297415.1 Treponema sp. | reverse complement strand
TTTTGCGAAGCAAAAAGCCACCCAAAGAACAAAAATTTAAAACTCCACATTTGTCATAGAAGGTAACAAAAATGAAAATCGCACTTGCTGGAAATCCTAATGCAGGAAAAACAACACTTTTTAATACTCTTACAGGTTCAAATCAGTTTGTCGGAAACTGGCCTGGCGTTACTGTAGAAAAAAAATCTGGAAAATTAAAAGGTCATAAAGATGTAGAAGTTATGGATCTTCCTGGAATTTATTCTCTTTCGCCGTATACACTGGAGGAAGTTATTTCCAGAAAATACCTGTTAAATGAACGTCCTGATGTTATTTTAAATATTGTTGACGGAACAAATCTTGAACGTAACCTTTATCTTACAACCCAGCTTCTGGAACTGGGAATTCCTGTTGTAATTGCCGTAAATATGATTGACGCAGTACAAAAGAATGGTGACAAGCTTCAGACTGAAAAAATGTCAGAACTTCTTGGATGTCCCGTAATTCCAATGTCGGCGCTGAAAAATAAAGGTTGTGTTGAAGCAGCGGAAGCAGCCCTTATAGCAGCAGAAAAAAAATCTTTACAGTATCAGCACTGGTTTGCACCTTCCGTTGAACATACCCTTGCTCACATTGAAGAGGCAGCCCTTCATTCGCTGGCAGAAGAAAAACAGCGCTGGTATTCAGTAAAGCTGTTTGAAAGGGATTCAAAAACGCTGGAACAGCTTGAAGAAAATGAGAATATAAAAATTTCGGCTGAAACTCTTTCTCACATTGAAGCCGACATTAAAAACTGTGAAAAAGAAATGGATGATGATTCTGAATCAATTATTACAGCAGAACGATACAGATATGTAGAATCAATTATCCAGTCATGTATTGTAAAGAAAAACAAAACTGGAAGTCTGACTGTTTCGGACAAAATTGACAGAATCGTAACAAACAGATGGCTGGCTCTTCCCATTTTTGCAATTGTTATGTGGGCTGTTTATTACATTTCAATGATTACAGTTGGTGCAGCCGCAACAGACTGGGCAAATGAGGGACTTTTTGGAGATGGATTTCATTTTCTGGGAATCGGAAACAGTGCTTACGAAAAGGCCGCAGAAGAGTTTGGTGACAGTGCTTTAATTCTCGAAGCCTTCGAAAATGGAGAATCCGTATATACAGTTCAGGACGAAGAAACACTTGAATCGTTAGAACCAATAGAAATTACAGAAGAAGATGTATCAGCTTTAAAAACAATGGTAGAAAAATACGGACATGAAGGACCTCAAAGTGAAGATTATGGTTTGTGGGTTCCGGGTATTCCTTCAATTGTAGAAAAAGTTCTTGATGCAGCAGACTGCTCAGACTGGCTCAAAGGGCTTATTATTGACGGTATTGTTGCCGGGGTTGGGGCAGTACTTGGTTTTGTGCCACAAATGCTGGTACTTTTCTTCCTTCTTGCTTTCCTTGAATCATGCGGCTATATGGCTCGAATCGCATTTATTATGGATCGTGTTTTCAGAAGATTTGGTCTTTCCGGGAAATCATTTATTCCAATGCTTGTTGGAACCGGTTGTGGAATACCAGGAATTATGGCCAGCCGTACAATTGAAAATGAACGGGACCGCCGTATGACAATTATGACAACAACCTTTATTCCATGCGGTGCAAAAACTCCATTTATTGCCATGATTGCAGGTGCAATATTCGGAGGTTCACCCTGGGTAGCCACAGGAGCTTACTTTATGGGAATTACAGCAGTTCTCTGTTCGGGAATTCTTCTTAAAAAAACAAAAATGTTTGCAGGGGATGTCTCGCCATTTGTAATGGAACTGCCGGCATATCATTTGCCATCTCTTGAGAATCTGCTCCGTTCAACCTGGGAAAGAGGCTGGTCTTTCATTAAAAAAGCAGGTTCAATAATTCTCCTTTCAACAGTCGTTATCTGGTTCCTTTCTTTCTTCGGCTGGGCAGATGGTTCTTTCGGAATGCTTGAAGATAATCAGATGGACTGTTCAATCCTTGCTTATCTTGGACGGGGAATCTGCTGGATTTTTCAGCCTTTAGGCTGGGGAAACTGGCAGGCTACGGTTGCAGCAATTACAGGTCTTATAGCAAAAGAAAATATTGTAGGAACAATGGGAATTCTGTACGGAGGTCCAGAAGCTTATTCAAATCTGGCACAAGTATTTAACGGAATAACAGGTATGTCTTTTCTGATTTTTAACCTTTTATGTGCTCCATGTTTTGCTGCAATGGGAGCTATCAAAAGAGAAATGAATAACAAAAGGTGGTTCTGGTTTGCTATTAGTTATGAATGTGGATTTGCCTATGTTATTGCCTTTATCGTAAATCAGTTAGGAAATCTGTTTACAGGAAATGTTTCAGGTGCTGCATCAATTATTGAAGCAGTCCTTGGAGTTTGTGCTTTACCGGGGCTTATTTATATGGTTTTCAGAAAGGATAAATATAGAAAATAACTGGAAAATAAAAATAAGTGTTTTCTAAAACTGAATAGAAAATGAAATTAATTACTGGAGGACTATTATGGGAACATTTGTGGTAAGTTCAATTTTAATTTTGTTTCTTGTATTGATTTTAAGATCAATGTATAAAAAACATAAAGCTGTTTCAAAAAACGGAGGTTGCGGCTGCAGTTGTTCCGGCTGCTGTGGCTGTTCTCAGAGAAAAAATTCAGAATAAAAAGAAACTAATATAACCTGGTAAAAAAAAATTACGCAGTTATTCAGGGGAAACTTTGGTTAACTGCGTTTTTTTTAGTTTTTTCTCCAAAAACTCCATAAAATGATTCTACCTCAGTTTTTTTTATTAAAAACAGGGCAATTTAAAGTTCTTACAATTTGTTATATTTCCGATTTAATAATTGGTTTGGCAATAAAACAATTAAAAGGGAGATGTTTTATGGAGTTTTGTTTTATTACATCACAACCGGAAGTGTGTCGTCTGATTATGTCTCGAATCAGCGATGAAACTCATCGCTGTTATATTCAGAATGACTGGATTGAGTTTGAGAAGGACATTAAGCGTCAGGACAAAAAACTGGACCTTATTCTCTGCGATTTTCAGCTTATTGGTGTTTGTGGAATGAACCTTTTTGAAGTAATTCGTCAGACAGGAAACACTATTCCACTGATTTTTTATAATGATCCCATTCCAAAAGATGAAACCCGGGTTGAACATTGGATGGGGCAGAATTCAGCTTATTATTATGAGCCTTTTCCCCAGTATATGAAGGCAGAACTTGAAAAAATTAATGATATAATTACAGATCCTTCAATCAGAAAATATATTGCACTTCTTCAGCCACCTGTTCCTGTAGGATTCGAACAATACAAAAAGCCAACGGAAAAAAGAGAAATAGACCTTGCTGCTTTCCGAAGACGAAACCAGGTCAGCCCGGTTATTTTTAAGCTTTTTAAATATATGTATGAAAACAGAAAAAATGAATTTACAATGCAGGAACTATCAAGAGTTATTTTTAATAAGCATGATTTCTTTCTCAAAAGAAAAAGCAGTGTGTATTCCTACATTTCAAGATTAAGAAAATATCTGGAAAACGACCTTTTAATAGAAGCAGAAATTGTACGGACGGCACCTGGTGCATACGAACTGGTAATATACTAAAAAAGGGGATGTCCAAAAAGTTCAACTTGGCGGTGGTTGAGCTTGTCGAAACCACCATATTTAGTGCACCAGTCGAAGGGCTCAATGACCGCTACAGTTATTACTTATTGGACAGCCCCTTTTATCAGCTATTTAATTCTTTTCTGGATAAAATCCATTTTAAGATTTTTCATAGCTTCAGTAAGACTAACTTTATAAATATGAGGGTTAAGAATACGTTTGTAAGAAGCATCAAGGCTTTCAAGCTGCTTCTGCATAAGAGAGTGAGCATTACGAAGAACTGTACCGGCAGGAAGTTTTGGTGAAACTCTGTTGCCGTTTTCTACAACCTTTGAAAGCATAGGTTCAACTTTTGAAGCGTTAAAAGTAAACTGTCTGTAATCAACCATTGGATGATAGTATCTGTAATCTTTATTTGTTTCGATAACTTCATCTTCAAGAGCGATAATATCAGCCTTGGCATTTCCGTTTTCATCATAAAGACGGTAAACATTTTTAATGCCAGGGTTTGTGTTCTTTTCCGGATTGTCAGAAAACTTCATTGCAGGTTCATTTTTACCTGAATATTTATCAAATCGTGCTGCAAGTTTGTAAACTCCAGTAAAGCTGGCTTCGTTTCCGCCAGTTACCATGTGAGTTCCAACACCCCAGCTGTTGATAGGTGTATTCTGCTGAACGAGTGTTTCAATGATTTCTTCAGTAAGTTCATTTGAAACACAGATTTTGGCCTGTGTGAATCCCGCTTTGTCCAGTTCTTTACGAACTTCAGTTGTAAGATATGAAATATCACCAGAGTCCAGGCGAACACCAAAGTTTAATCCCTGTTCAACGAGTTTAGCACCAACCTTAATGGCATTTTTAATTCCTGAACGGAGAGTATCATAAGTATCAATAAGAAATACTGCGTTAGTAGGGTAGAGTTTTGCGTAAGCTTCAAAAGCTTCAAGTTCAGTAGGAAATGCCATAATCCATGAATGAGCCATAGTTCCCATAACAGGAATATCATAAAGCTTTCCAGCAAGTGTATTTGAAGTTCCTGCAGCACCGCCAATAAAAGCGGCTCTTGTTGCACTCATTGCACCGTCATTTCCCTGGGCACGGCGAAGACCAAATTCCATAATTGCACCTTTTTTGCTTGCAAGCCATACTCTGGCAGTTTTTGTAGCAATAAGGCTCTGGAAGTTAATGTGATTTAAGATTAAACCTTCAACAATCTGGGCTTCAATAAGATTAGCATGAATACGGATAACAGGTTCCTGAGGAAAAATTACAGATCCTTCCTTAAATGCCCACATATCTCCGGAAAAACGGAAATCTTTAAGATAGTCAAGAAATTCCTGTTCAAAAATCTTCTGAGATTTTAGATATTCAATGTCGCTTTCACTAAATGTAAAATCAGTAATTGCATCAAGAAGGGTATCAAGACCTGCAAAAATAGAAAAGCCACCGTTAAATGGCTGTCTGCGGAAGAACATGTCAAAAACTACATCCTGATTCATGTCGTTTTTCCAGTATCCCTGAGCCATTGTCAGTTCGTAAAAGTCGGTAAAGAGAGCACTGTTAATAGTGCTGTTTTCGATTTTTTCTTTCATTTGAATCTCCAAATAAAAAGTAATTGTGTTTTATCGAAAGTTTTCTTCAGCGTTTATCATCTTCATAAGTGATAAAAACCGGCTTTCAAGTTTTTATATTTTATTAATAAGAAAGGTTTTGGTCAAAGGGCGTCTCCCCCTATGGGGGCCGGAGTACTACGCCTTCGCTAACGCTCATCGTCCTCGCTGGTTTCGACAGGCTCAACCCGAGACGCTGCGGTCGACGCTGACGCGGGCTCCGTGTTCCTGACGCTTTTTAGTGATTATAAGGTCTTTTGTTAAATTTAAATGTTCCCCAGGCAACCAGATACCGACTTACAAAGCGGCTCATAAAGGCTGTAAGTTTCCATTTCGGTGACCATAGGATAATTGTTTTTCCCCCTGCAGCTTTTTTTAAGCAGTGTTTTACAACCTTTACAGGATCTTTTCCATGAAGCACTTCTTTTCTTGCCCCGTTGGAAGCAATGTTTGCAAAATTTGTACTGACGCTGCCTGGGCATAAGGCACAGACTTTAATGCCTTTTGGCTTTAATTCTGCTGCAAGTGCCACCGAAAATGAAAGTACATAAGCTTTTGTTGCTCCGTAAACGGCAAAGTTTCCAAGAGGCATAAAAGCAGCCAGAGAAGCTGTATTTATGATTGTACTTCCTGCAGTAAGGTGTTCAATAGACCAGCCTGTTACTCCAGTAAGGGAAGTGCAGTTTAATTCCACCATGGCAGTTTCTTTTTCAACAGGAGTTTGTTCAAAGGGACCGTAAGTTCCAAAACCTGCATTGTTAATAAGCATTTCAATGTTCAGGTCACCGGCTGCTTTTTCTCTAAGCAGAAGGTCATGGTATTTTCTGCATCCTTCTTCTCCCGATAAATCAAGAGGGCAGGTTTTTACAGAAAAAACTTTATTAGTATCCAGAGTTTCAAGTTCTTCTTTTATTTTGTTAAGGTTTTCTTCGCTTCTTGCTATAAGCCAGATTTCCCTGTCATTGATTTTTTCATCGTTATATTTTTTAGACAGCTGTCTGGCAAACTCAGCTCCAATACCAGAACTGGCACCTGTGATTATTGTAATTTTTCTCATAATGATTCATTTTAACATGGATTTTATTATCTTGAAGTTTTTGGTAGAATAATATTTATGAACAGGTTGAAATTAAATTTTTTTAAGATTTTAGCTTTTGAAATTGCTGTATTATCACTTTTTTCCTGCAAATCAGAAGCAAATAAAGAAGAACAGATAAAAGCTGCAAAAAAAGCTGCTGTTGAAGAATATGTAAAAACACTTTCTCCTCAGGCAAAAATTTCTCAGTTATTTCTAGTCAATATAGAAGGAAATACTACTTTTAAGGCTGTGGAAAAAACAGCTGGTCTTTATACAGGAGCTCCGGAAGATTTACCTCTTGTTCCTGGCGGCTGTCTTTTATTCAGCTACAACATTGGAAAAACAGAACAGCAGATTAAAAATTTTACTGATTCCATTAATAAGTTCTATGCAGAAAATGATTATCCTCCTCCATATATTTCCATTGATCAGGAAGGAGGGTATGTAAACAGACTGAGAGGCATTGCACCTCCTTTTCCTTCTGCAAAAGAAATTTCACAGAATTTTTCTGTCGAAGAAGCTTCCAGTCTTTATAAAGAACAGGCCGTAAAAATGGCAGAGCTTGGAATCAATCTTGACCTTGCACCTGTTATTGAAGTTGAAACTGAAGAAAATTCTGCGTTTCTTGATACAAGATCTTTTGGAAGTCTTCCGGAAGTGCTTGAGTATGGTCAGACAGAAATCAACATCTTTGAGCATCTTGGAATCGGAACTGTATTAAAGCATTTTCCGGGAAATACAAATACAGATCCTCATACAGGACTTCCTGAAATAAAAGTTACAGAAAGAGAACTGGAAGAACAGCTTGTAGCACCCTTTAAGGCTCTTGCACCTCTTTCTTCTGCAATTCTTATGAGTCATGCAAGAATTTCCCTTGCTGAAGAAAATGTAACAAAACCTCTTTATAAAAATCTGGACAGTCACACTCCGGCCTGTCTTTCTTCTTTCTGGGTAACAGATGTTGTAAGAAAGGATTTTGGTTTTGAAGGACTTATTTTGAGTGATGATATTTTTATGGGAGCTCTTAGAGATAATGGTTTTCCACCGGAAAAGGCGGCTCTTCAGGCAATTGAAGCCGGAATTGATGTAATCATGCTCAGTGAAAAACGATTTGGACCTGTTGCACAGATTCTTCTTGAATACGGTGCAGAAAATCCTGAGTTTGAAGCGAAAATTACAGAAGCCTGTAAAAGAGTTGTAGAATACAAAATCAAAGCCGGGCTTATTGCCTTAAAACCTGTAATTTCGGACCAGAATGGTAAGCCTCTTAAGTCACCTGTTTTTAAGGTTGAAGTAAATGAAACAGAAAGATAAAAATCAGAAACTTACCGGTGCTGAAGGATTTCATACTTACTATTCAGGAATATTTGGAGAAAGATGGGAATCATTAAAAAAATCCCTGTTTCTTGAGCCGGACCATGTTCAGTTTAATGCGGGCGGTAAAGAACCATACTTTCTTGACAGTGCTTCCGTTCGCTGTGCAGTTTCACTTCCTCTGAAAGATGCTGAGTCCATTCTTGATATGTGTGCAGCTCCCGGAGGAAAAACTCTTGTACTGGCTGCATCCATGGAACAGCGGGCAAATCTTCTTTCTAACGAACGTTCTGCTGACAGAAAATTAAGACTTTCACATACTGTAGAAAACTGTCTCCCGGAAGAAATCTCCAGTCGTGTTACAGTTATCTGTAAAGATGGTGCAGTTCTTTGTCTTTCTAAGGGTAATCAGTTTGACAGAATTCTTCTTGATGCTCCATGTTCTTCAGAAAGACATGTAATTCAGGATCCAAATTATTTAAAAGACTGGTCTCCTTCCAGAATTAAAACTCTTTCCATGGCTCAGTGGGCACTTCTTTCTTCCGGCTGGAGAATGTTAAAGGAAGGCGGGTATCTCCTGTATTCAACCTGTGCCTTAAATCCTTCAGAAAATGATGGTGTTATAGAAAAGCTTCTTAAAAAGTTTAAGGATGTTGAAATCTGTGAACCTGCTGTTTCCAGTGATGTTCAGGCTTTTTGTTCTGTAAAACTTGTGGAAGGAGAACAGACTAAGTATGGAAGACACGTTCTGCCTGATTCTGCAGGTGGATCAGGACCTCTTTATTTTTGTCTTTTAAGGAAAAAATCTGTCTGCTCAGTGGAAGAATTGAGTATGGTATGATATAATTTTCCCGATTAAATTATGGAAGTACCGGTACCTACACTAAAAGAACAGAAACTTCAGACAATCATTGAGCAGGAACGACTTCTTGGCGAAATCCAGGATATGGATGTTCTTCTTGAACGCATTCTTTCAGAATCCAGAAAAATTGTTCATGCTGATGCCGGCTCACTGTATATTCTTGAAGATAACAGACTCAAAATTAAGTATGCGCAGAATGATACTCAGTTAAAAAAACTGCCTGCAGGTACAAAACTTCCTTATGTTTCTTTTTCTTTCCCAGTTACAGACAAATCTATTGCCGGGTACTGTGTACTTTCTGGTAATGTGGTAAACATTAAAGACGCTTACAATTTGCCGGATAATATTCCTTATTCTTTTAATAAGTCGTCAGACGAAAAAACTCAGTATCATACTCGCTCAATGCTTACAATCCCCTTGAAGATGGCTAATGGTCGTATTCTCGGTGTCCTTCAGATTATTAATGCTCAGGACGATTCTGGTAAAGTTGTTGAATTTGATGAAGACGCTGAACTTTACATAACTCACTTTGCCTCAAACGCTACTCAGGCTCTTGAACATGCATATTTAACAGGTAATATGATTACCCGAATGCAGCGTATGGCACAGTATCGTGATCCAAAAGAAACTTTTTTCCATGTAGAAAGAGTTTCTTCTTTTGCAATTGAAATTTATGACCGTTGGGCAACAAACCGTAATATTCCGGAAAGAGAGCAGACTCGTTTCCGTGATAATTTAAAGATTGCTGCAAAGTGTCATGATTTTGGTAAAATTGGTATTTCTGATCTTATCCTTAAAAAAGAATATCCTCGTTTTACAGATGACGAACGTGATGTAATGAAGAACCATACCTGCGTAGGTGCTCTTCTGTTTACAGAACCAGATTCATCTCTGGAAAAAATGTGCCGTGATGTAACTCTTCGTCATCATGAATGGTGGGATGGAAGTTCAAAAGGTTATCCTGGAAATATTGATTATCCAAAAATTGATACAGAAGCACCTCTTCCTGCAGCAGTTCCATTAAAAGGTGAAGAAATACCTCTTTCTGCCAGAATAGTAGCCCTTGCTGATGTTTTTGATGCATTAAGCCATAAGCGAGTTTATAAAAAAGCATGGTCTATTGAAGAATCTTTTGAAGAGATTAAAAAGTCTTCAGGTACACAGTTCGACCCTGAACTTGTTGATGCTTTTCTTCAGGTAAAAGACAGAATTATTGCAATTAACGCTAACTGGGAAAACAGCGCTGAATAGTTATTTTCTGGAAAAAATTTCGTTTACTATTAACTGACTTGTATGGCGTTCAAAAGTATCTGCAAATTTTTTTAATTCTTTTGTGCCATATCTTGAACCTGTAGAACCGCCTAATCCGATAGCTGCCAGATTCATATTAAAATTTCTTTCACTTAATCTTTCTTTTATATTGTCCTTTGTAAAAACCACGCCTCTGTCATTTGTTACAAAGACATTTTTTTCAACAAGGCGTGCAGCAAAAGGAATATCTCTTGTAATTACAATATCCTGACCTGAAGCATTTTCGAAAATGTAATCATCAGCGGCACCGAATTTTTTTTCACATATAATCATTGTAAAAAGAGGATTATTTTTTGGAATTGAAACTTCGTGATTGGCAACAAAAACTGTATTAAAGTTTTTTGATTTTGCCATATCTATTACATAATTTTTTACGGGAAGAGGGCAGGAATCTGCATCAATCCAGATTTTAAAACTATAGCTCATTGAAAAATCTTATTCCTGAGAAATTGCAGCGTCAAGTTTTCTGATCATGTCTTCGGCGAGTTTTGATGCTTCGCTGTCAGAATCTGTTGTCATTGACTGAGAAAATCTGGCAGTCTTCGATTTTTCTTTGTAAAGTTCATCACAAAGCATAATACCGGCAAGAATAGAAACATGCATATCGTTTTTCATCATACCGCTTTTTTGAATTTCTTCTACGATTTTTGTGTAATAGCCTAAAAGTTTTGAAAGATACTCATCATCCTCATTGGCTTTGATTGAAAAAGAAGTTCCTAAAACGTCAATCTGTAATGAACCCATTAAAGACTCCCGGATTAGAAAATATCAAGCTGTGGGGTGATTGTGTCCTGTACAGGCTGCTGAGGAGCAGTATATGAACTCTGCTGAGGAGCGCTTTCCTGAACTGGAGTTGCTGTATCAAAAGATGTGTTTGAAATGTTCTCGAAAGAAGGTTCTGGAATAACCTGCTGAGGTTTTGGTTCTGCAACTGGTGCAGGAGCTTCCTGAACCGGAGAAGGGTTTACAGCCGCAGCAGATTTGGCTGCAGCTGCGTGTACTGCATTTTCTACAGTATTAAGGCGTTCAAGTGCCTTTAAGATTCCTTCCTCGATCTTGCTCTGATCTGACTGGAAAGAAGAAAACTGCTCCGTTTTAGCTGAAAGTGCGTTTGTGAGCTCTGCGCATTTGCTACGCAAAGCAGCATTTTCTGCATTAAGCTGTGCAATTTTTGCAACAGCGCTTTCTACTTTCTCTTCAAGAAGAAGAACCTGATCGAGTGAAATCATAACTTACGTCCTTACTTATTTTGCAAGTGCTTTCTTAGCTACTTCAACAACAGCTTTGAATGCTGCCGGATCTTCGATAGCCATGTTAGAAAGTGCTTTGCGGTTAAGTGTTACGCCAGCCTTGTTAAGACCGTCGATAAAACGTGAGTATGAAAGGCCTTCGTCACGAACTGCAGCGTTAATACGTGCAATCCAAAGCTGACGGAAGTCACCTTTGCGATCACGACGGTCAACGTATGCGTGGCGGAGTGCTTTTACTACAGCGTCTTTTGCTGCTTTATAGTTTGTACCGCGGCGTCCTGTAAAACCACTAGCGAGTTTAAGGATTTTAGCACGGCGATTGTTGCGTTTTGTACCATCAATTGCTCTAGACATTTTATTCTCCTAAAAATTATTCAGCGATTAGCCGTATGGAAGCTGCTGTTTGCGGATTCTTGCTGCTGAATCTTCAGAAAGAATTCCTGCACCACGGAGGTGCATCTTACGTTTTGGTGATTTCTTAGTCAAAATATGACGAAGATTCATTTTCTTGTACTTTACTTTGCCTGTACCAGTAAGAGAAAATCTCTTAGCTGAGGCTTTCTTTGTCTTCATCTTAGGCATTTTCTTACCTCATTCCTTATTTGGCTTTTGCATTAAGTGTCATAGACATAAAGCGGCCTTCCATAGCAGCCGGCTTTTCAATTGTGTATGAACCTTCTTTAAGCCTTTTTTCTACTTCTTTCAGGACATCATAACCTAATTCGGTGTGAGCAAGTTCACGACCGCGGAAGCGGATAGTTACTTTTACTTTGTCACCTTCATCAAGGAATTCCTGAACATGTTTTGCCTTAGTATCAAGGTCACCTGAGCCGATTTTTGGCTGCATACGGATTTCCTTAATTTTAAGGGCTTTCTGGTTTTTGCGGGAATCACGGAGTCTTTTTTCCTGCTCGTACCGATACTTACCGAAGTCAAGAATCTTACAAACCGGTGGATTTGCGTTTGGTGAGACTTCAACAAGGTCGAGATTTCTCTCTTTTGCTAAATCGAGTGCTTCACGGGTAGAGATAATTTTTACCTCACTCTTTTCACCTTCATCATCAATTAAACGAACTTCCCGTACACGAATCTGTTCGTTAATACGTAAACCTTTAACGTCTGCCAACGTTCCTCCTGTGTGTTTTGTAAAACACTTATTCAATAAGTCCGTTAAATATATCAAAAATCAATGTAATGTGTCTAGTTATTTAGGGCAAACGCATTATAATATATTCCCTGCTAAAAATGGCTTCCAGTCGTG
>JAEDGQ010000152.1 GCA_016297415.1 Treponema sp. | reverse complement strand
TAGTAGCAGATTGTTAAGGTTTTGGGTGAAGTTTGTAAAGATTGGGTAAAGTTTTACATTTAGAAGGGGTAGCGGACAAGCAACAAAGCGGAGAGAATCGGCACTGCTTGCAGGGACGATTCGTGGAGCGACTTGCTTGGGAGCGAGGGGAAGGCTTTCCCCTCCTGCATTTTATTTCACTTCCCTCCACTTAGTTGTCTTACCAGTAAAAATCTGTTCTACCTGACTTTTAGTCATATCTGCTACAGGATTTAACTTGTTTACAATTACTGCAATACCATCAATTGCGATTGTAATTTCCTTAACACCCTTTGCTTTTTCGCTGTCTTTAAGGGCACGGCTTGCCATTCCAATATCGCAAGTTCCGTTGATTGCATTTGTAACGCCAGTTGTACTGTCAGAAGTCTGAAGTTCAATTTTTGCATTTGGATTTACGCTTTTGTAAGCTTCAATCAATTTTTCCATAACAGGCGAAACTGATGACGAACCTGCAACCACAACTTTTCCACTTGCCTTGTTTGAAGAATAAGCTTTTGTATTCTGAATCTTAATGTATTTGTTGGCAGCAATAATCTTCTGACCATCATCACTTATAATAAAGTTTACAAAATCCTGAGCAACTGGGGACAGACCTTCTTTTACTGCAATATTGAAGGGACGGCTTATTTTATAAGAACCGTTATTAATATTTGCAACTGTAGCATCTGCACCATCAATTTTTACTGCTTTTACACTGTCGTTTAATGAACCAAGAGAAACATATCCAATTGCATAATTGTCTCCAGCCACACTTGTAAGCATTACGGCTGTAGAATTTGTAATTGCGGCTTCATCTGTTGTGTAGTCAACTTTTTTACCACTGGCATCTTTTTTTTCAATACCAAAAAGTTCAATAAATGCACCACGAGTTCCAGATCCATCTTCACGACTTAAAACCGAAATAGATTTTTTGCTGTTGAATTTAGGTGCAGCAAAAGCCGAAATTGTTGATGAAATTAGAATTGCTCCAACAATCATTTTCTTAAGTTTAATTTTCATAATAAAAACTCCTTTATTTCTTTGATGCCTCAAATCTAAAATTGTTTTGTTAAGTTATGTTGAAAATTTTGTTAAGAATGAGTAAAACCGTTTCCCACCGCCATGCAATTTTTTTCCATTTCTCACAGGTTATTATTATATTAATTGTAGATTAATTATATGGAGATGTAAGATAAAACCGCTAAAATAGCGCGGCCTTATCTTACTTAAGTTTGCGTTGCAAACTTTATTATTAACTGGGAGGTTACATATGAACAGGATTGCTTTTTATGATACTAGATCTTATGACAAAGAAGCATTTGTTAAAGAAAATGAAAAGTATGGATTTGAAATTGAGTTTTTTGATTTTAAATTAACTGAAAAGACTGCGTTGACATCAAAGGGATTTGATGCAGTCTGTGTATTTGTAAATGATACACTTAATTCCAGGGTAATCTCCATTCTCAATGAATGCGGAGTAAAAGTTATTTTGCTAAGGTGTGCTGGTTTTAATAACGTTGATTTACAGGCTGCACAAAATGCTGATATAAAAATTCTTCGTGTTCCTGCATATTCTCCTCATGCTGTTGCAGAACACGCTGCAGCCCTTCTGCTTTCCCTTACAAGACATATTCCACAGGCTTATCTTCGTACAAAAACTGTAAATTTTAATATTGAAGGACTTACAGGTCGTGATTTACATGGACTAACTGCAGGTGTTTTTGGTACCGGAAAAATTGGCCGCTGCATGGCAGATATTTTAAACGGATTCGGTATGAAAATAATCTGCTACGATCCTTTTCCCGACAAAGAGTGGGCTCTACAAAAAGGTTATTCCTATGTTGATGTAGCAGACATTTTTAAGGAAAGTGATGTTCTAAGTTTTCATTGTCCCCTTACAGACGAAAATTACCACATTGTTAATCATGACAACTTAAAACTAATGAAAAATGATGCAGTTATCATCAATACAAGCAGAGGTGCTTTAATTGACACAAAGGCTCTGGTTCATTCATTGAAACACAAACAGCTTGGTGGTGCTGCACTGGATGTTTATGAAGAAGAAAGTGCATTCTTTTTTAAAGATTGTTCAGCAGAAATCATTACTGATGATGTACTTGCAAGATTGCTCACTTTCCCAAATGTTCTGGTAACCGGGCATCAGGCTTTTCTTACAACAACAGCTTTATCAAATATTGCTGAAATAACCTTAAGCAATTTAAGAGCCTTTTATGCAGGAGACAAACTGATAAACCAGGTAATTAAAAAATAAAAACAGAGTTCTACCTTAAAAATAAATCCAAATCATTTTGCACCTCTCCAAATTCAATTGAATGAAAATGATTTGGATTTTTCCATTAGGGCAAACGCATTATAATATATTCCCTGTTCAAAATGGCTTCCAGTCGTGAAAACGTCTTGTCGAAACCGCATGCTAGCATGCTA
>JAEDGQ010000151.1 GCA_016297415.1 Treponema sp. | reverse complement strand
ATCTGGCTTTTTTATTTCAGACCTTAAAAATTAGAGACCTTTTTCAGTGACCTCAAAATTTCGCCATCTTTTTTAAGTCTCGAGTTTTTTTGCAAAAACTCTATTTATTTACGTGTTCGCTTGCGCGAACGTTTTGTAAATCCTCAGTTGTTGAAACAACTTGCGGTTTACAAAATTAAAGAACGGTTTTGAATAATAGACCTCGAAAGGTGTTTTGTAACCAAAACATTTTCAAAAGACTGAAAAACTAATTTGCATCAATAAATTTTTCTATATCAGCCTTAGAAAGAATCTTTCCGTAGCTTACAACTTTTTCGTTGATTACTAGCCCTGGAAGACTCATAACGCCGTAAGCCATAATTTGTTGTAAATCTGTTACATGCTGACAGTCGCAGGCAATGTTTTTTTCTGCAAGAATGTCCATTGTATTCTGAAACATTGTAGAACAGTTACGACAGCCATCTTTACCTAAGATTTTAATTGATTTAATTTCCATAATGAAACTCCTTTATATTTCATAAAATAATACCCTGTAAAAAGTTGAATAAATATCCAACAGCAACAATTCCTGCAACACAAATTGCAATAAAAATTCCCAAAAGCTTTGGCTTAACAGCCTTACTCAGCATTACGATTGACGGAAAACTCAAAGTTGTAACTGCCATCATAAAACTCAAGACAACACCCAGCAGTGCACCTTTTGCAAGTAACGCTTCACTGATTGGAATGCAGCCAAAAATATCTGCATACATTGGCACTCCGCAGATTACTGCAAGCACAACACCAAAGGGATTCTTATTTCCAAGAGCAGTTTCAATCCATTGTTCCGGAATCCAGTTGTGAATGAATGCACCAATCAAAACTCCAATTAAGATGTATAGAATCAGTCTTTTATAAGTTGAAACCACCTGGCTCCATG
This sequence comes from Treponema sp., assembly GCA_016297415.1. Taxonomy (GTDB): domain Bacteria; phylum Spirochaetota; class Spirochaetia; order Treponematales; family Treponemataceae; genus Treponema_D. The sequence goes on along the minus strand of JAEDGQ010000151.1, from coordinate 1,580 downwards.
CCGTTTTGACTCTGTCTTTCCATGTAATTTCCATTTCCGGAAGTTCTGCAGCCTTTGTATTACGGATAAATTCTGCAATCTGATTTTCCATGTGAAGATGTTCAATTAAAGTTCCACCTGCCACTGCAATCACTAATCCGAACAGAACATATAACACAGCTACCTTCCAGCCGAATATACTCATCAAAAGAACAAGACTTCCTAAATCTACCATTGGGGAAGAAATCAGAAAACTGAAGGTTACTCCAAGAGGTAAGCCTGCAGCCGTAAAGCCCATAAAGATAGGAATTGAAGAACAGGAACAAAATGGAGTTACAGTACCAAGCAACGCTCCCATAATTCTTGCTCCCATTCCACCAAAACGGCCCATAATTTTACGGCTTTTTTCAGGCGGAAAAAAAGTCTGAATATAAGAAATGATAAAAATCAAAACACAAAGAAGAATGCTGATTTTTATAACATCCATTAAAAAGAAAACCAGACTTCCGCCAATGCGGGTGGTTACATCAAGTCCCCAGGCAGTCAGCAGTTTCTGAATAAAAACAGTAAGCCACTTCATTCCAAGGAACTGATTCTGAATAAAATCCCAGACCATTATTTACCTCCAACTGCTGCATTCAGACTTACCCTCTGAAGCAGGTTCTGAATGACCGCGTCTGTCTTTATAACAAGTGATTGAATCAAAATAAGCTTTGAATTCCTTGAACATACAGCAGCTTATGGAATAGTAAGTCCACTTCCCTTCTTTGCGACTAGATACCAGTCCTGTTTCAGAAAGGATTTTCATATGATGTGAAAGTGTTGGTTGAGTAATCTGAAAAGCTTCCAGTAATTCACAGGCGCACTGTTCCCCATCTGTAAGCAGTTTTATGATTTTAAGACGATTAGGATCCCCTAAAGCCTTGCAGAGCTCACTGATTTTTTCTTCTGTCATGAACACCTCATATTGATAACTGTCTATATATATAAATATAAGTAATATATAGATGATTGTCAATATGTAAAACTAACAATGTGCGATTATGTGCTCTTCAGAGTTTATAAACTCATCATGGTTGTTATTATGCTTCAGTGAATCTGATAAATGCTTTTTTCAACAAGATTTGAAGTTAGAATAAAAATAGTCAACTTAAATAGAGATTTTCTGTTAAGATTTATGCAGGGAAAAAAATGAGAAACAGAAGTTCAATCCCAAACGTCCAATGCTGTCTGGTGTACGGATATTACATACATCTGGACAAGTGAAGGATTCATGTATCTTTCTACAATCATGGATTTATTCTCACGCAGAATAATTGCCTGTGAATGTAATCCTGACCATGGACGAATTGAAAACAGGCAATATTACCTCTGCACGAACCGGTCGTGGCTCAATTCCCCTGCACTGGGGAATTGAAAACCGCCAGTTCCGCCAAACTGTTCTAAGGCTCCTTTAAGATTTCACACTTTCTGTAATTTGTTTCATAAAGATTTTTTACATGTGTTTGCCATGACAACTAAATAACTTTCACTTTTTATTTTCAATATTTTTTGCTATACTCACAAAACTTAATGCAAACGACACACGTTTTGAAGTAGCA
>JAEDGQ010000056.1 GCA_016297415.1 Treponema sp. | reverse complement strand
TCATGCGGTAAAACGCACATTTTTCAAAGATTTTCAGTCGCTTTCAACTTATTTTTTGCTGTTTAGTAGCGGCGAAAATGAATATAACATTTATCACCGATTTTTGTCAACAATTATTTTTAAAAAAGTAATTATTTTTTATTTTTTTCTTGAAATTAATTCTTGTCTTCTTGATTCAATTTCCTGTCTTGTATCGTCAATTGCTGTAAGAAGAAGGCTTATTTCAGGATCACTTCGGTTGATTGTCTTTCTTTTTTTGTCATCAAACTTACTGTAAACCACCTGGCCAAGTTCACCTTTCAGAACTTCAAGTTTTTTTTCAAGTCTTTTAATTTCAATTCGCAAAACACTTTCATCACCAAAACGGGAAACTGCCTGATATGCTTTTTGTAATGAAAATTTTGAATACTCGATTCCTTTTTCGACTACATCTTCTACTTCTTCTTTTATTGACATTTAAAACTCCTACATTTTTCTGACTGCCAGAAGTGTAAGGTCATCGGCCTGAGGATCTTCATTTACACCTGTATAATAAACATAGTTTGGTTCATCCATATCAACTCTGTTTGAACAGTAGTAATCATATTTATTGAATGTTTTCTTAAGATATTCATCAATTTTGCGGTCAACACGGATTCCATCACCGGAAAGTACTACATCACCTTTTTCGTTCTGAGATACAGTACCTTCTGCCTGAGGTGTTTTATACATACGGAAAACTTTTTCTACGGCTGCAAGTGACATAATGGCATCATCAACATTTCCTTCAAGTTTTGTAAAATCAAATTCAAGAACTTCGTTTTCAACAGGATTATGATATTTTGTAAGAACATATTTCTGTCTGTTCAAAACAGCTTCAAGAATTGCTTTTACCCTTTCAGGTTCCATCTGTTCTGATTCCTGCCCTACTTTGTGATTAAGATGAATTTCACCTTCATTCATTCCTGGTTCTGCACATTTTGTAATTTCAAAATTTTTGTTGCGGAAGAATCGGGTTGCTTCTTCAATACCGTCAGTATAGAGGAAAAGCACATCACCTGGATTTAAATGTGTTTTTTCAACAATAAATCCACCTTTCATCTCTACCATGAATGAAGGAAGGGGACCTGCAGCAGGTGCTTCATGAAGGGTAATGACTTTTTCCGAACGGGATTCCGAATCAAATACATGAATAATGTTATCACCGGCATTACACATGTGAACATCACCTGTTTTTGTATCAAAAAGACAGATCATCAGGGTTGCAAATTTTCCTTTTACTCCAAGAGATTCAATAAAGTCGTTGATCTGAACTACAAGCTTATCAAGTGTATATCCATGAGTTTTGAGGGACCAGTTTTCAAAATACTTGCGGAATAAAGTTGCAACTACAGTCATCATCAGGGCCGCAGGAACTCCGTGTCCCGAAACGTCACATTTTATAATTGCGTAATAACGGTCATCAAGTTTTTTATAGTCAAAATAGTCACCAGAAACGGCATCGGCACCTTCATAATAACCAAAGAACTGACAGTCTTTTTCCTTAAGCTGAGCTGTTGTTTCTTTTCCGCCTTTATCATTTGTAAGAAGAGGAAGGAATGTCTGCTGAACGGCTTTACCATCGAGAGCCATTTTTTCCTGTTCCATTGCTTTTTCTTCATCTTCAGCAGCTTTTACAAGTCCCTGAGTCATGTCGTTAACAGCCTGACCAAGAGTACCGATTTCATCATGGGACTTAATTGTAATATTAAAGTCTTTAAGTTTTTTCTTGTCTTTTGTTTCTGTAATTACCTTTACATGTTCTACAAGTTTCTTAATAGGTTCTACAATAAGTGAAGCCAGAACAAAGGAACCAATAACACCAAGAAGAATGGCGATAACTGCAGTAATTCCTGAAATTGTAAGAATTGTTCTGCGGGCAGCAATAACCGACTGAACAAGTTCTTCTGCTGAAACCTGAAGAATTAATACTGCGTGAAGGAGATTTGAAGAGTCTCTGTTTTTGTAGAAAACAGGATAATAGAAGGTATAAAGATCATTTTCTCCTCCCAGTGACTGGCTGTTAAATTCAGGGTATGAAGAAGTTGCAGCTCGTGAAAGTTCATTCAGCATATCTACATAAAGATTTTTCTTTTCAATATCAAATTTTTCATCAAGCTCATTGAGAATCGAATCTACACTTTCGTGTGCCTGGGCTTCAAGTTCCTTACACTTTAAGGCAATCTGTGCTTCAACTGTGTTTTCTGTAAAGCGGCTTCTTCCTGAAACAGGTTCTTTTGTATCAATTTTTTCAGAAAGTTTTGAACTGTCTTCTGTAGAAGCCCAGAAATAGTCCAGATTTGAAGTTTTTCCGTTTATATCAAGACCAATAAGAGTTGCATAACGGGCTGGCTTAAAGGTTTCTGCCTGTTTTACAATATCAATCAATCCTAATGTTCCATTTCCATTCACTGCATCCAGCATGGCATTCTGAACATTGTTAGACATACCTTCCATAAGTACAATAACCTGCTCTTCCATACTGTCAACAAGAGTCTGACGCTGAGTTTTAATCATTCTGGTTCCAAGTGAAACGGCAACCATTGAAACGATGGCAAGAACCAGAAGAACTGTGAATCCTACCAGTTTAAGTTTAAGACTTGTCTGTTTTGTTTTAAGTTTTTTCATTTTCACCTTCTTTTCAAGAGGCATTGCCTCTCCATTAAGCAGCGCCATAACTTCGGATTGTATTAAAACTGACTCTCTTGCAATTCCGGCAATTCCACAGATTGATAATACTGCAGAAAGGAATGCAAGACAGATAATGAAAATTACAAGCATATCTACAATTTGTAATGATGGAACTTTTTCTGAAGTTTTAACAGTCCATTCAGGCATAAGAGTATAGGGTCTTTCAATTTTGATAATACCTGATTCATCAACTGTAAATTTATTTGTTTTGAGTTTTGTATTTAAAGGACAGATTCCTCTTTCACTGTGATTTACATAAAGGCCATAAGTTCCAATTTCAAGATCAGACAGATGAAGTCCAGAGATTAAGCCTGAAGATTCAATCTTAAAATCTCCTCTGCTGTAATACAGAGTTCTGTCGTAAGGAGCTTTTCCATCCCTGTCAACATAGATTTCCTTGATATAACCTTCGTAGTTAAAATCCTGTCCATAAACACTGATTACAAGATTTCCATATTCATCTTTTTTAGTATTAAGACCTGAAATGTAAGTAAAAGGTTTATATTTATTGATAACAACAATCTGAGAAGAAGGTAAACCAACATTACCTACTTCATCTATGGCACATACAGAAAAAACATAAATGCCGTTTTTATAATTTGAAAACAGCATTGAATCTTTTTTTGTCAGAACTGAGCGGGGAGGCTTTTTTCCTTTGGCTAAGTAACTGTCTTTTTTACTTTCAATTTCCGTAAATAATTTTTCTGCCTGGGAATCTGTAATATTAACAGGATGACGCGGAGAATCATTGAAAATTTTATTCAAGTCACCGGCTTTTGTCATTGTCCAGCTGTAGCCTGCAATATCTGTATCTGACGGATTTTTTTCCCACTGTAAATTAAGTTCACTGGAAGCCGCAAATCCGAATCTGTCTGTATCAAAAGGAAGAAGAACAGGATCTTTTGGAGGAGTTAAATCACGATAATATTTTAAAACAGCACTTTCAGACCAGTTTCCAGCCTGATCCACAACACGGGCCTTAAAATAAAATTCACCGTCACCATAAGCATCTGCATTAACAGTAACAGAACGATTTGTTGTAAAAATTGTATACTCTGCTGAAGTTGAAGGTTCTTCCTGTTCATCCTGAGAAAAACTCCAGGAATAGCCTGCTATATCATTTGTATCCTGAGGAAAATTAATCTTTATTTTTATTTTTTCCTGAGTAGACCGTTTACCGGCCTTAAAGTTTGCAGCCTGTAATACAGGAGCAGCAGCAAAAACGTCCGGATCGGAAACAAAAAGTGCGGGATGTTTTTCGTTTTTCTGCCACAAATAAGAAAGAGACTGTTTTTGTTTAGTTAAAACAGGATAAACAAAAAGTGCTTTAGAACCATTTCTTATGCTTCTCTCAGTACGGCTGTCAGAATAAAAATCACCGTTGAGATTAACATAGAAAGCTCCAGAACTGTTATCGAACCATACAAGATAATCTGTGTAATCATAATTGAAAAAATATGGACGATGAGCTTTTGTTTCATTTGTGTATTCTTTTACACGTTTTCTTCCAGAAAGTTTTCCTTCTTTTTCAATTTCAGTAACACAGATGTAAGTATTTTCTGATTTTGTCTGATTTCGTTCCCAGGCCAAGTAAAGTCTTTCATTACTTGAAAAAACAACAGGATTCTGGTTTGAATATTCAATAAAACTGTTAAGCCGGCGTAATTCTGTGGAATCGTCATCAGTTGTAAGCACTGGAGTGGTAAAAGTCTTTAAGCCGTCCGGAGAAAAAGTTGTATATAACTGGAAGGTTTTTGCCCTTCCGGCAACTGCAAACTGAGACTGAAAAACAATTACATCGCCTCCATGAGCCGGACACAGATAAGGAGAAAAGGAGTTATCATCAAGCTGGAGTGCAGGTTCAAAGTTGTTTATTGATGACCAGGAGATTCCGTCATTTGATGTTGCATAGCCGATTGTAAATTTATTTTCTGTTCCCATTGAAACAAAGAGAACAAAATTGTCACGGGAAGTTTTATAGATACGAGGCGCTACAACACGACGACCGGAAGTGGAAATTTTATTGTAAGCAAAGGAATTTCCACCGTCTCTGGATGTATATACACCAATTTCATATTCAGAAAGATTAAGGGCAACAGCAATTGTCCCTTTATCCAGAATAGCAGCTGTAAAAATATCAGGAACATCGCCGTTAAAAGAGAATGAACCTGCAATTCTTTTTTCAGAAGACCATTTAAACTGACCTTCTGCACGTTTCATAAAGTTGATGTAAAGGTTTTTTCCATCACTTTCTTCATATATAAGGTAGGCTTCGTTTTCTCCGGAAAGTACAACCGGAAATAAAGTATCCTTTTTTGTAATGGCAACAGGAGCTTCAAAGAAAAGTGACTGGGCAAAACCAGTACCGGAAAGAAGCAGAAGAAGAGGAAATAATAATTTTTTTAAAGAAAAAGAATATTTTTTGTTTTCCATTACATATTTTCAATTCGGCTTTTCAGTTTACGAACTTTAGGTACCTGAGGATTTCTCTTGTAAAGTTCATTAATAAGCTTAAGTGCCTCATCTTTACGTCCATCATTGTAATAACGTTCTGCCAGAGCATAAACAGGCTCATCGTAATCTTCAAGATAATTTTTAACGAGAGTAGTTTCTGCAGTTGAAGTACTCTTCTGAGTCAAAGCTTTATCTTTAAGGGTCTGGGCCTGAGTATTTCGTTTATTAAGTTTAAGGGCTTCGTCAAGAAGTGCAATTTTTCTTGTAATATTTGTTTCTTTCTGAGCCTGTTTTGTAAGTGCATCAGATCTGGCAAGCTCTGCTTTTCTCTGTTCAGACTGAGCATTACGCTTAATTGCAGTTTCTACTTCTCTGATTGCTGCCGTAAGTTCAGGAACATTACCAATAACAGCCTGAAGTTCTTTCAAATCATTAAGAGCATTTTTCTGGTCGCTTTCTTTAGGTGAACTGGCTTCTGATTTAGCCTTTTTGATTCTTTCAGCAACAGTTGAAGCATAAACATCAGGATCAAGGATTCTGGTGATTTTGAGAGTAAGATTATTAGCTTCCAGATTTTTAGGGAATACACGCTGAACTTTTCTGACTTCATCACGAGCCTGAGTTAAGAGAGCAAGCCCCTCATCTTTACTGCCCTTTTCATAAAGTTTTGCACCTTCTTCATAATGGTTTGAGGCATTGCTGAGATATGCACCCATGTCTTTATAAAGAGGGTCAGAGAAAGCAATTTCTTTACCGCCAGTTGATTCGAGAGCTTCAAGAACAAGAGTCATAAGTTCTTCAATTTCGGCGTTGGCGTTGATCTGTGTTTTTTCCCATACAACGGAAGCTTCATCAAGGTTACGCTTAGAGTTTTCAAAACTGCCGCTGTAATAATCGTTGTAGGCGTCATTAATAAGATGACGAACAGTTGTAATTACCCATTCATTTCGTTTAACCGTAATTTCTTCATCAGTTGCAGAAATCATTGGACCAAACTGACGGCGGAATTCATGGTTTTCTTCAAGTGAAAGAGAAAGGAGATAGCTTTCACGGGCTTCATCAAGAGAAGAACGGGCTTCTTCATACTGATTTTTATTCAGGAATTTTACAGCCTGATCGTAAGCCTGACGGGCTCTATTTGTTGCTTTTGCAGCCTGATTTGCTTTTACACGAGCCTGACTTATAACCTGATTATTGTTTACAACAAGATCATTCAAAGCAGTAATTACCCGTTCAATATTTTCAATTCCGGCAGAATACAAAGGTTCACTTTCTTTGTAGGCAACACCACCATCAAGAGTAAACCTGTATTGTGAAAGTATATTTCTCTGTTTTGAAATATCCAGATTAAGTTTTACACATTCTTCAGCCGCTCTTGAAGGATAATATCTTGTTCCGCGAATACCGTTTGTTTCTTCTTCTACACCATTAAGCAGATTCTGAGCCTGAGCATTTCGGAGAGTAAAAGCAAGAAGCTGATTATCTGCTTCAAGAGAATAGGTCTGAGCAATAAGTGACCAGACATGACCTGCCTGTTTTTTACATTCTTCTTCTGATACAGATACTACAGAGTCATAAAGTTCAATATTTTCTTTCCATGAAAGAGTTTCATCCTTTACCTGTATTCCCGCTGTAGTTCTTGCTTTTTCCTGTACAGGACTGCTTTCGTTGTTTTCGTTATTTTCAATCTGACTTTGTATTTCTTTTTCAGAAATTAGCAGCTGATTATTTTTCAATTCACCAAGAGTTAAAAGTTCTTTTTCATAGAAAGAGGCAGAAGCAATACAATCATCACCGAATTTTGAAAAATCATTATTAACAACTTTTCTGTCTGCAACCTGAGTATTCTGATTCTGAATATTTCTTACAGCAGAAAGCAGCGTTCTGAAATTATTTTTTGCAAACGTAGAGGCAAAGTCCATAGATTGATTGTACTGAGTAAATCCAGCACAGTTTGAATCTGTCAAAAGTGAATACAATCCATGAATTTGAGATCCGAACCCGGCAAATTCACCAGCCAGCCGTCTTGAAGTATTTAATGCAGCATAATCAGTTGAATTAAAAATTCCATTTTCAAAATCAAGACCAAGAGCAACTGATTGAAAATTTTTCCGAACTGTTTCGTAGAGTTTTTGTTTCATTGATTCTGTTCGTGTATTCCAGAAGCCGTCAATTGCACCAATAATACCGGAATCCGGGTTGGAATCAACACCAGTTACAGCCCATCGTGAAAAAGTTACATAAGATGTATCACCAAGACCAGGATTCAATTCGAGAGCTTTATGATCTAAATCTGCAAGAACCTTACCTTCTTTGTAGAGCATATTTCTTACAGATGCCAGCCGTTCAAATGAAGTTTTAACTTCTGAAAAAGCCGAAACAGCCTGAGAAGGAACATTTGATTCCAGAGCTGCACAATATTTCTCATACGCAGTCTGACAGTCATCCATGTTTTTAGATATTGAAAGTGAATAGTTTCTGATATTCTGAATATGTGAATCTACATCCTTGTTAAATGAAGCAGAATAAACAACAGGAATTTCTTTATCTCCGTTAAACACAATATCACTATCATTTGTTTTTAAAGTAAGTCCCTCCTTAAATTTTTCAATAGCTCCAGTATAATTGTCTTTTGAATCAAGATTTCCGGAAGCAACCAGAGAACTTCCCTGATTTACAATAATGTTTGATCTGTTGATGTAATAAGAAAGTCTTACAGTTCTTCTGGCATCGTTTGTAAGATTAACTTCTTCAAGCGGAGGATTTTCTTCGCTTTTTTCAAGAGCAACAATAATGTCCATTTTCTGAACATCAAGTTCATTAATTTCTTCGTCAGTCAGATTTTCACCTTCAGCAGAAAGCCGCATTTTTTCTGCCAGTTCAATTGCCTGATTATTATAAGCTGATCTTGCCTTGAGAATTTTTGAAACTCTTTTCTGAGCTTTATCAAACTGATCAGGATATTTTTTAATATAAAGTGAAAGCTGCTGAAGTGCAGTTGAATAATCTGTAAGTTCAATAAGATGGTCAATCTGCCACAAAGACATAACTTCCCCACCCCTGGTTTTACTTTCCTGGGCATAAAGAGAGAAGCTCATAAGAATTATTATGAGTAAACTGATAATTCTGTGTTTATATGGGGTCATATTTCTTGAAAAAAAATACTGTGAAATTATACTTTTTTTTGAATATAATTTCTTTATTTATTTTCGGTATTAAATCTTATGTAATGTAGAAGAAAATCCGAAATTTAAATGTAAAACAAATGGTAATTATATAGAAAATGAATCATTTGAACCTGAAGAAAACAATTTCAATTATTCTCTTTACAGTTCTTACTCTGACAGAAGCTTTTTGTCTCGATCTTTCTGATGTAAACACAAAGCTTTCAGATGTATTTGATTCACTTTCTGATAATAATGCAGGTTCCACAATTTTCCGTTCCCTTAACATTCCCGCAGGCGGACGCACAGAAAGTCTTGGAACTGCAGTAACAGGACTTTGTGACGATTCAGGATTTTTTGATTACAATCCTGCCGGCTCATCCGTTATTGAAAGAGCGGAAGTTGCCCTTTTCCATAACTCATGGATTGCTGACTCTGCCATGGAAACACTCCAGTTTTCCACAAGATTCAACAACTTCGGACTGGGAGCACAGTTAAAATGTTTTTATGTTCCTTTCACAGAATACAACCTTTACGGAGATAAAGTTAACGGAAGCTATTATTCAGAAACATCTATAGCCATTAATATGTCCTATAATTTTCTGGCAGGATACAACTTTAAGGGAATTGCCCTGGGATATAATGTCCGCGGAAGTCTTCGTAAAATGCCTGACTATACAAACGATCAGACTGACGAAATAATCACAGGATCAGGAATGGAGCAATCAGCCGTAGCTCTTATGGGAGACGCCGGCATGCTTGTCCGTTTTAATTTTCTTAAACACTTTAACTCCCTTGATCCAAACCTTGCATTTGGACTTGCCATCAACAATCTTGGTGTTGGTTTTACCGGTGCAGGCGGAACATTTCAGGCTGACGATCCTCTTCCAGTCAGAATATCTCTCGGACTTTCTTACAGAATGTTAAAACACCTGCTTTTTACAGCAGAATTCAGACAGCCGGTAAATATCTATAACCCGGCAAAAAGTGAAATGTGGTCTACTGCCTCAGGTATAGAAATTAATGTTACAAATTTCTTTGATTTTGATGCAGGTTTTGTTATTTGTGGTGCAAATCCACGGTTCAGTCTGGGAAGTCAGTTTGATGTAAAAGGCGTAAAAATGAGTGTCAATTACACCGTTGACCTTACAACCTCTTTCAACCCTGTAAACCACATCAGTCTTTGTGCAAAACTTGTACTTAGTGATCACGGACGGGGTCTTACTACCCGGAAAACAATGGATAAATATGCGGAAGGAATTGAATACTATTCAAAAGGTAAACGTGAAGACATTGTAAATGCAATCCGCCTCTGGGAAGAAGCAAGAGACCTTTCAAAATCAATAGGTATCAGATACGATCCGGCAATAGAAGCAATTAAAACAGCCCAGAATCTTCTCAATGTACACGATCAGATTAATGCATTCGGTACACTTGACAGGGGAAACAGAACCTCTGAATAAAAAAAATGTACATCAGAAAAGTATTTCACTTTACGATGTACATTTTTCAGCAAAATCAATGATAAATTCCTGCCTACATTTTCTGAGAAAAAATTCTGTAGTTCATCCATGGGAAAAGGTTGTGTTTTTTTTCCAGTTTTGTAAGCCATTCTGTACTTACAACATTTGAACCCAGTGCATCAAAAACAGCAGTAAAATCAGTTACACTTGAATTAAAATACTGCTGAACAAAATCAGGAAGCATATTCTCGTGAATCATTTTAGCAAGTTCCCCGGACTGAGCAAGCATAAGTTCTTTTGCACCAATATTTAAAAGACGAACTTTAAGCCCTGTATCATCCGGGAATCTTCCGGCCAGGTCTACCATTCGTTCGCACATTTTTCTTGTATAACGAAGCATCCAGCAGTTTGAACTATCAAGAAGATCTTCCCCATAACCTGTACCGCTGGAAGCAGATGGATATGGAACAACCTTTGGAAGCTTAAACTGATCTTTAATAAGCTGTCCGTGAGAAATAAAATTTGATTCCTTATTATTTCTTAAAACAGTTTCAAGGAATATCATACCTTCAGCCCAGGTCTGACCGAGAGTGTGAGCGCTAATCGTACAGGTTAATGTTACATCACCTTCAATCTGTTCAGCAGCTTTATTCAATTTTTCGTTTTTGCGGTTAAGAAAATCAATACCATCTTTTACAGCCTGAGCTTCTGCCTTTTCTGCATCATAAGCAGCATTTGAATCACTTTCTTTTGACCAGTATCGATAAAGAGTATTAGTTCTTACGCTGTCTGCTTCTATAAAACCTTCAAGTTCCTGTGAAGTAAGTTCAAAACCTGCATCTTTATTCTGATTTTTATAAACTTTATTTGCAGAATATCCATTTTCTTCATCATTAATATCAAATGGAGTTTCTCTATCCCTTGCAAAAAGTACAAGTGAATTAAAACATCTAACAGGAGCAAAAATACCAGTATCAGGACAACTTTCACTGAATAAAAGTCCGTGACTGTCAATTAAAGTATAGTTGATGCCGTATGAACGAAGATTTCTTTCGATGCCTTTAGCAAAACCCATGTATGGAAGCCAGAAACCTTCTGGAGCTGTTTCAAAAAAATGTTTGTGAGAAATGATTCCTGTTTCAATCTGAGCGTTGAGAATTTCAGGCATATCAGAGTAATGAGGAAGGAAAGCGTAAGTTCCTGTTGTTGCCAGAATTTCAATAAAACCTTTTTTTGCAAAGCTGGCAAACTCTTTTACAAGATTGCAGTTGTAATTTTCAACAAATACAGTTTTATTATGAATGGCTTTTTCAAGAATAATTCCGGCATTTTTACAGAGTTCAGGCTCTTTCTTAAGTCTTTCAACTTCTTTCTGTCCAAAAAGAATACATCTGTCCAGCCATTGAACATACTGTTTCTGAAGTACTTCATCACTAAGCATTGCACACAGGGATGGAGAAAGGACAATGGAAAATTTTGATTTAATCCCCTCTTCTTCAAAACGATGAAGCATATCAATAAGTGGAATATATGTCTGGCTGATTGCACCAAAAAGAAGGTCATTTTCCTGACCTGGAATTTCATTTTCTCCCGTAACATGACGGAAGAAAGGCTGATGGGCAACTATAACAATTGAAAGATTTTTAACTGACATTTTTTAATTCCTCTACTGTAAGAAAGACTGCCGGTGATTTTCGTAGTGAGAATTCAACAGTTCTCTCATACCGGAAAGTTCAATTGCAGGTGATAATTCCAAATCTCGTCCTGGAAGTCCTGTATTTATAAGAGATGAACCTTTAGGAAGTTCAATTTTTCTCGAAACGGCAAGGTTTTCATCATCTTTTCCTGCATACTGTGCAACAAGGTCAACGCGGACAAAGTTTTTTCCAGGTGTTAAAAGAACATACTGCTGGCGGTCACCTGGTCCAACCTGTACATCAAAAGATTCGAGAGGATTTGTATCATCTTCATTTTCCCAGAAACTAACTCTGAGACACATTGATTTGTATGAAGTTTCGGTTTTAAGACGATTAACATCTGCAAAACTAATATCCCAATATACAAAAATCCATGCAGGATTTCTTAAAACAGCGCAGATTGTAGTTTCATTATAAGTTTCAGGGAGTTTTTCAGAATCTTCGTGAACAGGAGCTGCATCATCATTAGTAACGATTTCTTCTTCATCCTGTTCTTCTTCAAGTTCTTCAGCAACTTCAAGAAGTTCTCCAATGATAAAGCTTCTGTTTAAATTTTCAGGAAAATCAATTCCAAATTCATCCGCAAGGGAAATAAGGTCAGCTGTAGCCAGTGTTTCAAGATGACTACGTGTTAATTTTTTAGTATCCATAATTTTTAATGCTACAATAATCTTAAAAAACTAACTTTGTGTCAATGTATTGCGGACCTCCTGTCCGCGACACAACTGTTTTACAGTTGTGTCTATTAACCGTCTCTGGCGCCCTCCATGGCGCTTCCTCTTGCCTGGTCTTTGTTCCACTTCTCTCCCCAATGGTTGGCTGTACAGACTTCTATTCTGGGCAAAAAAAACGAGCGTTCATAGGAACGCTCGTTTTTTTTAGTTTGGTTCTAAGGTTTATGTTAGAATGAACCGGCTACTGCAACAGCACAAGCGACTGTACAACCAACCATTGGGTTATTTCCCATACCCATAAAGCCCATCATTTCTACGTGTGCTGGAACTGATGATGATCCTGCGAACTGAGCGTCTGAGTGCATGCGGCCTAATGTATCTGTAAAGCCGTATGAAGCTGGACCTGCAGCCATGTTATCTGGGTGAAGTGTACGACCTGTACCACCAC
>JAEDGQ010000055.1 GCA_016297415.1 Treponema sp. | reverse complement strand
ATTTCGTCAATAAATTCGCCGTTCGCTTCGCTCACTAACCGAGTTGCTTACGCAAGTCGCCAGGCTTACAATTTCGATGCAATTTCGTCAATAAATTCGCCGTTCGCTTCGCTCACTAACCGAGTTGCTTACGCAAGTCGCCAGGCTTACAATTTCGATGCAATTTCGTCAATAAATTCGCCGTTCGCTTCGCTCACTAACCGAGTTGCTTACGCAACTCGCCAGGATTACAATTTCGAAGCAATTTCGTCAATAAACTCCCAGGAATTTACAACTCTTTCGGCTTTTGGTTCTGCAAGCATTGCCAGGTCACCTGTCATAACGCCGCTTTCAATTGTGTCCAGAGTTGCTTTTTCAAGTTTTTTTGCAAAGGCAAGAAGATCTGGAGTGTTATCAAGTTCAGCACGTTTAGCAAGAGCACCAGTCCATGCAAAAATTGTAGCTACAGGGTTTGTAGATGTTTTTTCACCCTTAAGATAGCGGTAGTAGTGTTTCTGAACAGTACCGTGGCTTGCTTCGTATTCAAATTCACCATTTGGAGAAACGAGAACACTTGTCATCATGGCCAGAGATCCGCAGGCAGAAGCAATCATATCGCTCATAACGTCACCGTCATAGTTTTTACATGCCCAGAGAAATCCGCCTTCGCTTTTCATAACACGAGCAACTGCATCATCAATGAGAGTGTAGAAGTATTCAATTCCGGCCGCTTCAAACTTTGTTTTGAATTCTTCATCAAAGATTCTCTGGAAGATAGCCTTAAAGTTACCGTCATAAGTTTTTGAAATTGTATCTTTTGTTCCAAGCCAGCAGCTGATTTTCTGATCAAGGGCATAATTAAAGCAGCAGCGGGCAAAGCTTTCGATAGAAGCATCAAGATTGTGCATTCCCTGAATTACACCAGGTCCTTTCATTACCTGAATTGTTTTACGGATTTCTTTTCCGTCTTCACCAGTAAATACCAGTTCTGCAGTTCCTGCGCAAGGAGTTTTGATTTCGCAGTTTTTGTAAACATCACCGTAGCCATGGCGTCCAAGAACGATTGGTTTTTTCCAGCTTGTAACATTACAGTGAATGTTTTTTACAAAGATAGGAGCACGGAAAATTGTACCATCAAGTTCACCACGAAGGATTCCGTTTGGAGATGGTGTAAGCTGTTTTAAGTGATATTCTTCCATGCGGGCAGCATTAGATGTGATTGTGGCACATTTTACACCAACGCCGAGACGCTTAATTGCAGCTGCAGCTTCGTATGTGATTTTATCATCACTGTCATCACGGCTTTTGAGACCCAGATCATAGTATTCAGTTTTAAGTTCTACAAAAGGTTCAAGAAGTTTTTCTTTGATTACAGCCCAAAGAACGCGTGTCATTTCATCGCCGTCAAGTTCGGCAATTGCATTTTTCATCTGGATTTTAGCCATGATTTTCTCCTGAAATTTTAATTGCATCAATTATATAAAAAAATGAATTTTTAATAAACACAGGTCTTTTTGTAAAGTACGGGGATGACCAAAAAGTTCAACTTGCGGTGGTTGAGCTTGTCGAAACCACCATATTTAGTGCAATGGTCATTTCGACAGGTGGTTCCTGAGCCTGTCGAAGGGCTCAATGACCGCTACAGTCATTACTTATTGGACAGTCCTTTCTATTTCTCAGCTACTTACAGGTTTGTGCAGAGGTACTTTAACTCTTGATAATGCCTGCTGTAACCGGGTTGAATTTACACTTAAGCTTCGATAAAATCTTTTCATTATGATTAAAAGAAATACTGGTTTTTCAAACTTAACAGCCGGCTATCTCTTT
Organism: Treponema sp.; assembly: GCA_016297415.1. Lineage (GTDB taxonomy): Bacteria > Spirochaetota > Spirochaetia > Treponematales > Treponemataceae > Treponema_D. The sequence goes on along the minus strand of JAEDGQ010000055.1, from coordinate 10,809 downwards.
CCAGAAGTAGCTCGTCGTCGTCGTGAATATGCAGCATCTCATCCAGATGCAAAAATCATTTCTCTTGGTATTGGTAATACTACAGAACCTCTTTCAAAACACATTGCTGAAGCAATGAGCAGCTATTGTCTTGGTCTTGCAACTCCAGAAGGTTACTCTGGATATGGTGATGAACAGGGAAATACAGAACTTCGTCAGCGTATTGCAGATGTATTCTATAAAGGAATGGCAGATGCGTCTGAAGTTTTTATTTCAGATGGTGCAAAATGTGATATTGCCCGTATTCAGACTCTCTTCGGAGATAAAGTTAAAGTTGCAGTTCAGGATCCTGCATATCCTGTATATGTTGACGGATCTGTAGTTGTACATGCTGCAGGAAAAAACAATGGTACAGGTTATGAAGGAATTACATATCTTCCTTGTACTCCAGAAAATGATTTTTTCCCAGATCTTTCAAAAATTGAAAAAAACACTTTGATTTATTTCTGTTCACCAAACAATCCTACAGGTGCAACAGCAACAAAAGAACAGCTTACAAAACTTGTAAACTTCGCAAATGAAAACGGCTGTATCATTATTTTTGATGCTGCTTATTTTGCATTTATCCGTGATTCAAATCTTCCAAAAACAATTTACGAAATTCCTGGAAGCCGTACATGTGCAATTGAAGTAAATTCTTTCTCAAAGCCTGCAGGTTTTACAGGTGTTCGTCTCGGATGGTCTATCGTACCAAATGAACTTAAGTTTGAAGATGGTTCAAGTGTAAATAAAGACTGGAATCGTGTAATGACAACTCTTTTTAACGGAGCTTCAAATGTAGCTCAGGCTGGCGGTCTTGCTGCTCTTGATGAACAGGGACTTAAAGATATGACAGCTCAGGTTGATTACTATCTTGAAAACGGAAAACTCATTAAAGCAACACTGGAAGGTGAAAACTTTAAGAAGGCTGGAGTTACAGCTTACTTTACAGGAAACGGACCTTATGTATGGGCAAAATTCCCTGGAAAACAGAGCTGGGATGTATTTGATAAAATTCTTAATGAATGTCATGTTGTAACAACACCAGGTTCTGGTTTTGGTCCTGCAGGAGAAAGTTTTATCCGCTTCTCTTCATTCGGACACAGAACTGACATTGAAGAAGCTTGCAAACGTCTTGCTTCTCTTTCTCTCTAATACATTTTACATGTAAAAAAAGGCTGTTCATCTGAGCAGCCTTTCTTTATTTATTATAAACCAGAATCAAACCTGTTAGATTACTGCAAATTAAAGTCAGAATTATAAAGTAAGTTTATAACCTGCATTAAGTTTAAAGTGATGTTTCCAGTTGTCTTTGTCAAAGCCGTTTACTTTTGCCTGAATCATAATCATTGCTTCACCGCCAGTTACAGGAATCTTTACAAAAGGACATACTCTGATAATGTAATCATCTTCAATAAGATCCTTGAATCTTTTTAAATCATAAAAATCTCTGCTCCTGAGGGTGAGTGAAGTATTGATTCCAAAAGTTTCGTCTGTGTTTTTAATGTAAAGCTGATCTGTATAAAGACAAAGGTTTGCACCAAGAGTTTCTTTATAACCAATAAACAGAAGTCTTTCTGTGTTTACAGCCGGAATACTGAACAAAGTCAGGTGTGCACGGAATTTCTCTGTGTAAAGACGAGGTTCAACAAGAAGGTAGATATCATCTGAATCAATTTCGTTATCAAGAGAACCGGCTTTTATAGGAAGACTTGCAAAACCAGCCTGTACAAAGAGTGCCTGTGAATAATTGTTTCCGATAAGAAGGTCAATTCCACAGTGTGTATATATTTTATTTATAAAAAGAAGGGCATCTTCTTCCTTATTCTTAGAGGAAACTGGAATTCCAATACCGCCTTTTGCATCAATCGTAAAGAATCTGGTTACAGCAGCTGTGCGTAAATCAATATTAAACTGATTATCTTTATCTTTGTTGTCATTGTTTTTATAGAGTGTAAGACCTGCGGCAACAGGAATTGACGGCATCTTAAAAGACCAGTCTCCACCGATTCCGTAAGAGTTAAAAAGAAAGTTTCCTTTAAGTCCTGTCCAGCTTTCTGTAAAGTGAGATGTAATTCCTTCACAGCCGAACTGCCGCATTATAAAAAGATCAGAGCCTGCCGGTTCAAAATCTCCGGCGAAAAATGTCAGGTAATGATTTGCTCCCTGAAAAGTAAAGTCATAGGAAACAGAAAATTCATCCAGACGGAAAGCAGCATTAATATCATTGTTAACACCGGCTCCAACAATATTTCCTGTTTCAAGACTGAATTCTGAGCGGACATGAAGGTGGTTTGAAAAATCCATCTGTCCTGCAAAAAATCCTGAAAGATTAAGGACAGGCTTAAATGAATCGGATTTTGGATTGGAATAAAAATCTCCTTTTACAGCACCTTTACCTGAAAAAGTACCAGCTTCAGCACAGAAAAGAGTAAATAAAGAGAAAGCTGCAGTGATAAATGCTTTTTTGGTCTGATTCATAGTTAAGCCTCCGCTTAGGAAATAGTCTGTCCTTTTATTATCGGCATAAAACTTCTTGTACTTTAATAGTAATTTCAAAAGGTCTTTTCTCTCAAAAACAAACTGTTAATTTTCTTTTAATAACTTGACTTTGAGTAATGAAAGGTTAAAATAAATAGTATGAGTGATTATCTTGACGCAAACAATGAAGAGCTCTTGAAAGACTACTTCTCTGAAGCAGAACTCATGATTGATAATCTTGAAAGCAATATCCTTGCTATTGAAAATGATCCAAACAATCATGATGCTATTGATGAAATTTTCCGCGCTGCACATACATTAAAGGGTAATTCTGCAACTGTTGAATTTACCGAAATCTCCCATTTTGCACACACTATGGAAGACCTTCTCGATGAAGTTCGTTCTGACCGTGTTGTAGTAACAGAAGATGTTGTTGATACACTTCTTACAGCCCTTGATGTAATCAAAGCTATGCTTGAAGCCAGACAGAATGGTTCTGTTTATGGTGAAAGTGTAGAAGAAATCACTGAAAAAATCCGTGGAATGATTCCTGAAGGAAACGGCAAAGCAAAAGCACCAAAAGCTCCTGCTGCAAGTCCGGCTCCAGTAACTCCTGCACCTGCTGCTTCTTCAGCTCCTGCCGTTGCTGTAAAAGTTGATATGTCTGAGTTCGAACTTCTGGAACTTAAACAGAGTTGCGAAAGCGGACAGAAGCTCTGGTCTATTACTGTTGTATTTGACGAAAATAATCCAATGAATACAGTTGGTGGTATTCAGGTATTTGCTGCATTAAAAGGTTGTGGAACAGTATTAAAAACTACTCCAGATTTTGATGCACTTTATGAAGATGAATTCCATAAAGAAGTTATTTACTATATTGCATCTGGAAGTACCGCAAATGAACTTGAAGATACAGCTTTCCTTGATGATGTAACATTAAGTGTTGATGCTCAGTGTCTTGATAACGCAACTACTGGTGGAGAAGAACCGGCTCCTGCACAGCCTGTTGCAGCTGCCCAAGCTCCAGCTGCCGCTCCAGTACAGGAAACAGCTCCTGCACCAGCTCCAGCTCCTGCAGCAGAAACACCTGCTGCTTCGGCTCCAGCTGCACCTGCCGCAGAAACTCCTGCAGCCCCTGCAAAAGCAGCTCCTGCAAAAGGCGCTCCTGCTTCTGGTCACGCACAGCAGAGTTCAATTCTCCGTGTAGATTCAAAACGTATTGATTATCTTCTTAATCTTGTTTCTGAAACTGTTATTACAAAAGCCGCTTTCAACCAGAGCGCTCAGCTTCAGTCTGAAATGCTTATTCAGTTCCAGACTCTTGATTCTTCTTATAAAGAAAAAGTTCGTAAAATGTTCGAACAGCTTCCACAGTATCTGGAAGAAATCCAGAACGGTGTTTCTGTAAAAGACATTAAATCAAATATCGTTAATGAATACGGTGATATTGCTAACTACTTTGATGCTTTCGAAACAAAGTTCAAGGATCTTAATACAAAATTCCATTCTGCAACACAGAATCTTGGACGCATTGCCGGTGAACTTCAGGAAGGCGTAATGAAAATCCGAATGGTACCTATCAGTCAGATTTTCGACCGTTTCCCTCGTGTTGTACGTGATCTTCAGAAAGACCTTAACAAAAAAGTTAATCTTCTTATTGAAGGTGAAGATACAGAACTTGATAAAACAGTTATTGATGATCTTATGGATCCAATCATGCACTGTGTTCGTAACTCTGTTGACCATGGTATTGAATCTCCAGAAGCACGCCGTCAGGCTGGAAAAGATGAAACTGGTACAGTTCTCTTAAAAGCCGCTAATGAAGGTAACATGATTATTATTGATATTGTTGATGATGGTCATGGTATTGATTCTGAAAAGGTTCGTGCAAAAGCTATTGAAAAAGGACTTATTCATCCGAATAAAGTTCTTACAGAAAATGAAGCTGCAAACCTTATCTTTATGCCAGGGTTCTCTACAGCAGACAAGATTACAAACGTTTCCGGACGTGGTGTAGGTCTTGATGTTGTAAAAACAATGATTGATAAACTTAACGGTACTGTTAATGTAACAACAGAAAAGGGTAAGGGATCTAAGTTCTCTATCAGACTTCCTCTTACACTTGCAATTATTCAGGGTCTTCTTGTTAAAGTTGGCAAAGAAGTTTACTCAATCCCAATTGCATCTGTTATTGAAAGTCACCGTATCAGAAAAGATGAAATTAACACAATTGATAACTATGAAGTACTTAATGTTCGTAACGAAGTAATTTCAATTCTTCGTCTTAGCCGTCTGTTCAACATTCACAATGCTGCTGATGGTGAATACTGCTTTATTGTTATTGTTGGTACACAGGATAAAAAAATTGGTATCATGGTGGACTCACTTATTGGTGAAGAAGATGTTGTAATCAAGCCTTTGCGGGATCAGTTTACACAGTCTCCTGGTATTGCCGGTGCTTCTATCCTTGGTGATGGTTCGGTTTCGTTAATTATCGATGTATCTCAGCTTCTTGAACTTGGCGTTCGTCAGGAAATTGAAGCTCGTTCTGAGTTTGAAGAATAGGTCGGGAGTTTAGCATGGAAAATGTAGAAAATCAGGAAAACAAAAAATCAATTAATGCTGCTCTTGCCGAAAACCTTGGGCCTTATGCAAATGTAGGACTTGGTTCAAAAGAACTCAGCGAAAAAAATGAAAAAATGGCAATGATTGACTATAAGATGGTCACATTCTCCCTTGCAGGAAAAGATTATGCCATTGACATTATGAAAGTTAAGGAAATTGCCAAAGCAGGCCGTTTCACTTATGTTCCAAACACTCTTCCATTTGTACTTGGTGTTTATAACCTTCGTGGTGATATTATTCCGATTGTAGACCTTCGTCTGTTCTTTAATATTCAGGTTGAAGCTCGTCTTGATAATGCACTGGAAAATATGCTTATCGTATCAATCGGAGACCAGACTTTTGGTATTGTTGTAGATGTGATTGATAAAGTTGTTGGTATTCAGAAATCAACAATCCAGCCTCCACATCCTTTGTTCGGCGACATCAATATTAAGTACATTCAGGGTGTTGTTGAAGTTAATAACAGACTTTACATTCTTCTTGATATTGAACGTATTTTCGGTTCAAAAACAGATGCTCAGGTTCTTGCCAGTGAAGATTCAAACCGCAAGACAATGATGCGTAATGCTGCTAAGGTGGAAGTGAAAGCAGATGCTCCACAGATTAAGGCTTCTGTTTCTTCCCCAGCACCAGCCCCAGTACCTGCAAAAGAAGAAAGTGTTGATCTTACATTCGTAAAAGAATCTCTTGCCCAGATGAGAAAATTTACAGTTTCTGATGTAAATGAAAAATGGGTAAAAGAACGCTTTGTTGAATGGACAAAAATTAAGGGCAAAGACAATACTCAGCTTGCTACAACAGAAGATGCTGATGAATTCCTTAAACCATTCTATTCACCATGTAATGCTGCATGGTGGACAAAAGAATATGCTGATTCTATTTATAAACTGCTTCCAGATAATGCTGCAAAGCAGATTGTTGTATGGAATCCAGGATGTGGAAAAGGTATGGAAACATATTCTCTTGCATGTCTTCTTAAAAAGCGTTATCCGGAAGCAAAAATCAGAATTTATGCTCACGATATTGATCTTCTGAATGTATCAAATGCACCTCTGATTTCAATTCCTGAAGCTGTTGCAAATGACTGGTATGCTCCTTATGTAACAAATAAGGCAAATAACGACTATACATTTACAACAGACGTAAAAAACAGCATTATGTTCGAATACCATGACTGTGCAAATACAAATGCTTTGCCGGTTTGTGATATAATCTTTGCCAGAGATTTAATTTCATTCCTGCCAGCAGCAGCCCAGACAGGACTTGCCGCTGATTTTGAAGAAAAATTAAAAGGCAATGGTGTTGTTTTCCTTGGTCAGAATGAAACCCTGGAAAATAATAGTAAGTGGATTGCTCATAAAGAGAGTTCTATCACTACTTACACTAAACAATAAATATGGGAGAAGCTTATGAGAGTCGAGTACATTAATCCATTTGTTGAAACTTCGTTCCAGATTCTTAAAGAAGTTCTTGGTGGGGCAGACGTAAAACGCGGTGATTTATATCTTAAATCAACTGCAATGCCAGTAATGGGAGTTGCTGCACTTGTAGGTCTTGCAGGCGATGTTGAAGGTCGTGTACTGTTTGATATGACATTTGAAACAGCTCTTAACATTGCGTCAAAAATGAATGGCGAACAGTTGACTAATTTTGATGATCTTGCAAAAGCTACAATCAGCGAACTTGCAAATCTCATTACAGCTCAGGCTGTAACTAAACTTCACGAACTTGGTTTTAAGTTTGACCTTACTCCTCCAGCTCTTTTTGCCGGAGAAAAAATGGAAATTGCTGCTCTTGGTGGACAGACAGACAGTGTTGAAGCACTGATCGTTCCACTTATCACAGAATGTGGTAAAGTAGAAGTAAATGTTGCTATTCGTGAACGCATGTAGGTAGAGGAGGCATAGCATGAAAACTAAATCGGATTTTCCACAGATCAATGAACGTCCACCAGAGGGCGTAAGAGTTGATGGTACAAAAATTCGTGTACTTATCGTTGACGACTCTATCTTCGTTGCAAAGCAGCTTGGTCAGATCCTTACATCAGAAGGATATGAAGTAGTTGCAACTGCTGTAGATGGAAAAGACGGAGTTGATAAATATAAGGAACTTTGTCCAAATGTAGATCTTGTTACAATGGATATTACAATGCCACGTATGGATGGTATTACAGCCCTTGAACAGATTATGGCTTTTGATAAAAATGCAAAAGTTGTAATGGTTTCTGCCCTTGGAAAAGAAGAACTTGTTAAAAAGTCACTTCTTCTTGGTGCTAAAAACTATATCGTAAAACCTCTTGACCGCAAGAAGGTTCTTGAACGTATTAGTGCTGCTGTAAAATAATCCAGGCTAAAAAAAATCCCGGTTCTTGAAGAACCGGGATTTTTTTTGCATAATGACATTATGGCTAGCAATAAGATTTATATTTTTGATTCAACACTAAGAGACGGTTCCCAGGGAGAAGGCATCAGCTATTCTGTACAGGACAAAATTAATATTGTAAACGCTCTGGACGAACTTGGTGTTTCTTTTATTGAAGCTGGAAATCCTGGAAGTAATCCAAAGGATATGGAATTTTTTCAGGAAGCAAAAAAACTTAGCTTAAAAAATTCAAAACTCGTAGCCTTTGGTTCTACACGCAGAAAGGATATTTCCTGTAACGAAGATGCTAATCTTCAGAGTCTTTTATCTGCAGATACTGAATATGTCTGTATTTTCGGAAAAACATGGGATTTTCAGGTAACAGATATTATTCATGCAACACTTGAAGAAAACCTTGAGATGATTACAGATACATGTGCTTATCTTAAATCGAAAGGGAAAAAAGTACTTTTTGATGCAGAACATTTCTTTACAGGGTATGCAGCTAATCCTGATTATGCAATTAAATCTCTGACTGCAGCTGTTGAAGGCGGTGCTGAGTGTCTTTGTTTGTGTGAAACAAAGGGCGGTGCAATGCCAATGGAATGTTTCAATGCAACAAAAGCTGTTTATGAAAAATTCAATGCAAAAGGTAAGCAGGAAGTTATTATCGGTATTCATACACACAATGACTCGGGACTTGCTGTAGCAAATTCTCTTCTTGCTGTTGAAGCTGGTGCCCGACACGTCCAGGGCGTTCTGCTTGGTTTTGGTGAACGTACCGGTAATGCAAACCTTTCTACAATTATTGCAGATTTACAGCTTAAAATGAATTTCAGCTGTATTCCTGACGAAAACATAAAAAATCTTACACCAATCTGTAAGCGCGTGGCTGAAATTACAAATATTGCCCTTAATCCTGGAATGCCTTTTGTGGGTTCCAGCGCATTTGCTCATAAGGCAGGAATGCATATCGATGCCGTAATAAAAAATCCTTTTGCCTATGAACATGTTGAACCAGAAAGTGTTGGTAACGAACGTGTATTTTTGATGAGTGAAGTTGCCGGCAAGAGCATGATTGTTGAAAAAGTTCAGAAGTTTGACAAAAGCCTTACAAAATCAAGTCCTGTTGTTAAGGAAATTGTTGATAAAGTTAAACAGCTTGAACACGAAGGTTACCAGTTTGAAGGTGCAGATGGTAGTTTTGAAATTCTCGTTCGAAAAATAATGGGAAAATACCAGCCCTTCTTTAATCTTCATTATTACAAAACAAGCGGCGAATTTCCCCGCTTTGCAGATGATCAGAGTGCCTTTGCTCAGGTTAAACTGGATGTAGACGGTAAAGCCGTAATTACAGCCGGTGAAGGTGATGGTCCTGTAAACGCTATGGACGTTGCTCTCCGTGCAGCTCTTGTTCAGTTCTATCCTGTAGTTGAAAGAATCAAACTTACAGACTATAAAGTTCGTGTTCTTGATGGAAAAGGAGCAACTGCTTCTAAAGTTCGCGTACTGATTGAATCAAGCGACGGTGAAAATACCTGGAGCACAATGGGTGTTTCAAGCGATATTATGGAAGCTTCTTATATCGCCCTTGTTGATTCATTTGAATATAAACTGATTAAAGATCTTGAAAAGAAATTTTCTAAGATTATCTAACCTTAAATAAATGTGATGTCCAATAAGTTTGTATTGCGGTCATTGAGCCTGTCGAAATGACCATTGCACTAAATATGGTGGTTTCGACAAGCTCAACCACCGCAAGTTGAACTTATTGGACAGCCCCTTCTTGCGTTAAGGACAGTAGCCCCGCCGGAGGCGTTGTTTGCAGAGCAAACAATGGAGCGCTTTTGCGCGGAAGGGCGGATGGCCTGACCTGAAGCCGGAGGCGTAAGGAAACGCCCTTATTTAGCTCCGTATGTTTCGTAGTATTTATCGATTTCTGTTTTGATCTGGTCTGTAATAATTTTTTTGTCGCCGTTTGTGTAGAGGGCATCAACTACATCTGCCATTGAAACAATTGCTTTTGCAGGGAAGCCGTATTTTTCTGTGATTACATCGAGGGCAGCTTTGTCTGAATCCGGGGCTTTTTCCATGCGGTTGAGGGAGACGATTTCGCCAACGATTTTAATTCCGCCTGGAGTTGTTTCCTGAGCCTTGATTTTAGGATATGTTTCTTCGATTGATTTTCCAGAAGTTGTTACATCTTCAATGATTACAACACGGTCGCCGTCTTTGATTTTGTAACCAAGAAGGGCACCTTTGTCTGCACCGTGATCTTTTTCTTCCTTGCGGTCGCAGCAGTATTTGACTTCTTTTCCGTAAAGTTCTGAGTATGCAACAGCTGTTACTACTGCCAGTGGAATTCCTTTGTAAGCCGGGCCGAAGAATACGTCAAAGTCGTCGCCGAAGTTATGGTGAATTGCCTTTGCATAATATTCACCAAGGCGCTTGAGCTGGCTTCCTGTAACATAGGCACCTGCATTCATAAAGAATGGTGACTGGCGTCCTGATTTAAGTGTAAATGAACCGAACTTTAATACCTGACATTCAACCATAAAGTCGATGAATTCTTTCTTGTATGATTCCATGATTTTCTCCTGATTTTATTTGCAGTTTTTTCTACAGATAAAAGATTAGCACAGATTTTTCTTTTGTAGAATACGGGCACCACCCTGACGGGTCGGGCTACTCCAGATTCCGCTTTCGCTTCATTGCTTCGCAACGGCTGTGCCGTCTTCCGTATCCCTGGTGCTGATAGACAGAAAAAAAGTTTTTATGGTTATGGTAAAGGAAACGGAAGTGTATGATGATTTAGAAGCCGGACAGTAAGCTTATTCCATTGATTCAGGGCCGAAGCCGGAAACCAGAAGATCCTTTAAGTTTTTTTCTTCAAAGTTTCCTTTAGAGCCTGCACAGAGAACCTTTAACTGAGGTGCAAATTCGTAAAGAACCTGACGGCACATTCCGCAGGGGGTGCAGAGTTCTTCTGATGAACCGGCCATGGCAATGGCTGTAAATTTTTTGTGTCCTTCGCTTACAGCCTTTGCAACTGCAGTTCTTTCTCCGCAGATACCGCAAGGGTAGGAAGCGTTTTCTACATTGCAGCCTGTATAAACTGTCCCGTCTTCACAGAGAAGGGCTGCCCCCACTTTGTAGTTTGAATATGGAGAGTAAGAGTTTTTGCGGGCATCTAAGGCCATCTGTACCAGTTCGTTGTCTGTCATATAAATATTTTAGCACATCTTTTTAAAGTGCAAAAAAAAATCCTTCCTAGGGCAAACGCATTATAATATATTCCCTGCTAAAAATGGCTTCCAGTCGTGA
>JAEDGQ010000150.1 GCA_016297415.1 Treponema sp. | reverse complement strand
TTTCTGAGTTAAAAATACCTCGAGTTTGCAAAGCAAACTCGTAGGACATAATAATACAGGACGTATTATTATGTCCATGGATTCTGACGGATAAATGTCTGATCTCTTTCGTATCCTACTGAGATGATTCCAACCGGAACCTGACAGTAGTCTTCGATAAATTCTACATAATCACGGGCTTCTTTTGGAAGCTTGTCGTATTCACGAACATCTTTAAGAACTGTTTTCCATCCCTTGAACTTTTTAAGAACAGGCTTAGCATTTTCCATATCTTCAACACCAGCAGGGAAATCTGTAACGATTTTTCCTTTAATGTCATAAGCGATACAAGCTTCAATCTGTTCCATTGGATCATAAATATCAAGATGTGTAAGAACAAGACTGTCGATTGAGTTAACACGGCATGCATAGCGGAGAGCTACCAGGTCCAGGTAACCACAGCGTCGGGCACGACCAGTTGTAACACCGTATTCACGGCCATTTTCACGAACAGTACGACAAAGTTCTGATTCAGCTTCATCAGCATCATTGAATTCAGTTGGCATCGGACCGTTTCCAACACGTGTTTCATAAGCTTTGAATACACCAAGGATTTTGTCCAGATCATGAGGACCAATACCACAACCAGTTGCAGCACCTGCAGAACATGAAGCTCCGGAAGATACATAAGGATATGTACCTGAGTCAATATCAAGCATAGCACCCTGAGCACCTTCAAAAAGAATATTATCCTTTTTGAATTCATACATTTTTGCAGTAAGGTCTACACGCATTTCAAGAAGCTTAGCCTTGTATTTGTTAATGTATTCAAGATCTTCACCGTCAAATTCAGCCATCTTTGCTTTCCAGTCAAGATCAGCAAGACGAATGCCGTCACGGTGTGCTTTTTCTGAATAAGCAATACCGATACCACGACCTGTTGTTCCGATTGGACGCTTGCGTGAAGCATCTCTGTCTTTGTCCATCTGGCGGTAACGAGGAAGAATAATGTGAGCGCGATCAGAAATGAATACGCGGCCTTCCCAGTTAATGCCATTATCTTTAAGCATCTGGAGTTCATTAAAAAGAGCTTCAGGATCGATTACCATTCCTGCACCCAGGAATACTGATTTATTTGGATAAAGAATGCCGCTTGGAACCTGATGAAGAGCAAACTGCTTTCCGTCAACAACAATTGTATGACCTGCGTTTGGTCCGCCTGCATAGCGAACAACATATTCAGCATCTTCTGCAAGGTAATCTACAATCTTACCTTTACCTTCATCACCCCACTGGGCACCAATAACTACGACCTTCATAAAAAGCTCCCGTTAGTAAAATAAATGCATTAAATAATACCACAAAGCGACAGTAAGTTTCAATTAATAGTGACCTTTTAACATGGAATTATCCGGTTCAAAAGTTTTGACCTATAGGGCAAACGCATTATAATATATTCCCTGCTAAAAATGGCTTCCAGTCGTGAAAACGTCTTGTCGAAACCGCATGCTAGCATGCTACACGCGTTTTGTGCTTGTAACTATATACGTTTGCCGCTCTCGCGGCAGCACAAAACGAGTGTTTTCGCAAGCCGTTTCACTCCTTTGCACCATTTTCAATATAAAATCGGTTATAATGCGTTTGCCCTGTTTTGACCTAGTTGCAAGGTATATTTTTAGGTGGTAAAATTAAAGGATATAAGGAATGTTTTATGTTAGGTGTTTATGATTACACAGTTGTTTTAACTTATCTTTCAATTCTGACGGCTCTTGCCGGAATTATCTGCTCTTTTACTCCTCAGCTCATTCTTGCAGCTGTTATCTGTCTTATGATATGTGGTTGTCTTGATGCTTTTGACGGTAAAGTTGCCCGCACAAAGAAAAACCGTACAGACTTTGAACGCAAATTCGGTATTCAGATTGACTCTCTTTCTGATGTAATCGCTTTTGGTGTTCTTCCATGCTGTATCGGAATTAACCTTGTAAATAATTCCAGATTCCTTGAAAAACTTACTACATATTCTCACTATTACACTTATTTCAAAGAAGTTCTTATTGGCATCTGTATTCTTTATGCACTGGCTGCAGTAATCCGTCTTGCATACTACAATGTAACAGAAGAAGAACGCCAGAACGCAGAAGAAGGAAACAGAGAATACTTTACAGGTGTTCCAGTTACTTCTGCCGCAATTGTGTGTCCTCTTATTTATCTTGTTCAGATGGCAAATAAACTGGATCTTACACTTGTTTATATGTTCTTTATTGCCCTTATGGGTTCCCTCTTTATTTCTGAAAAGAAAATCCGTAAGCCGGGATTTAAGCACCTTATGATTTTAATCGTTCTTGGAATTCTTGAAGTTGCACTTATGATTTTCTGCAAAATTTACCTTCAGAAACAGTAAGACAGACAGATTTCAGTGATTAAAATACACATAATTCTTTTTTAGATTTTTATAAATCAAGCATCACAGAGGGGATGACCCAAAAATTCAACTTGCGGTGGTTGAGCTTGTCGAAACCACCATATTTAGTGCAATGGTCA
>JAEDGQ010000004.1 GCA_016297415.1 Treponema sp. | reverse complement strand
CCCTTACAATCCTTGCCACGGTTTGTAAATCAAATACTCGAAATTGAACCTAATAAAAAAATGTAACTTTTCTAAGAAAATGCTTATTTATTTTTAAGGGTCTTCTTAAACCAGAAAAACACCGATATTTTAATATATAGTAGGAAATTATTATGAATAAAAAGTCTATTCTTGCAGGTCTTTTTTTAGCTGCAGGTTTTTATTGTTTTGCACAGAATAACACCTCTCAACTTAAGCTTACACCAGATCAGGCTGTCCAAATTGCATTTAAGAATAATGTTTCAATAGCCCGCCAGCAGATTACTCTTGAAGGCGCAAAAAGGGCAAAAGCTCACAGCTGGAATTCCATAAGTCCTTCTTTAAGTGCCGGTGTTACAGCCGATGTTCCTCTGGATTTTTTGACAGCAGGAGATCAGATTTCAAATTACAGTTCTGCAATTGGAATCAATGCAGCCGCAACAATAAACTTTACGGCTAACCTTTACACAGCAATGGAAGGAGCAAAAATTTCTTACGAACAAAGTAAAATTTCTTTTGAAGAAGCTCTTAGAACTGTAGAAATGAATGTGCGTCAGACTTTCTACGGTCTTTTATACGAAAAAGAAAACATTCTGCTTCAGGAAGAAAATCTGAAAATTGCCAGAAAACAATACGAAAATAATCAGACAAAATACAACAACGGCCGTTTGAGCGAAGTTGATGCCATCAGTGCAGAAGTAAATTATAAGTCAAAAATCCCTGTACTGGAAAATGCCCGTACTGTGTATGAAAATGACCTGGATTCTTTTAAGCAGCTTCTTGGCCTTGACCCGGAAGTAACTATTGAACTGGATGGTTCCCTTGAAGATATGCTTTTTCTTGAAACAGTATCTGTTAATCCTGAAGAAGCCTGTTCGCCAGTCCTTAAGGATCTTGAAATTCGGCTTGCCTCTGCCAGAAATACTGTTCTGGACAGAAGACTTTCAGCCTATGCCCCAAATCTGACTGCAAGACTTTCCTGGAGCGATCAGAGCTGGTATTCAGGTTATGACGGAGATGCTCCTTCTGCTAAAAAGAAATCAAGTGTTTCCCTTACAGCTACAGTTCCTCTGGACGGTGTTTTACCCTGGTCATCAAAAAATGACGGAATAGACAGCGCAAAAGACAATGTAAAGGATCTTGAGCTTCAGCTTGAAACAGAGCGAAAAAATCTGAAACGAAATATTGCTTCTTCACTCCGCTCAATTAAGCAGAGTCAGGAATCAATTCTGTATAAACAGGCAAACATAAGCCTGGCTCAAAAGTCTTTTGATATGACTTCTGAAGCATACAACAGAGGAACAAAAGATCTTTTGACTCTGGAAAATGCCAATACAACTTTAATGAATGCCCGGGTTTCTCTTAACAGCGAGATTTTAACCTTAACAAAGGCAATTCTTAATCTTGAAAATATAATGGGTTTACCTTTTGATACACTTGTAAAAAAGGAGAGTAATAAATGAAAATTGCTGGTAAAGAAATAAAAAATACAGTTGCTGCAGGAATTATTATTTTTATTGCGGCTGTTGTAATCGTTACAGTTTCCTGGATACTTAATTCTAGTTCTTTTTCTGCCGTAAAAGGCGGGAAAGGAAAAGGAAATACAGTTGTTTCTGTCAGAACAATGGTAACAGAAGAAACAACTCTCCATGGTTATGTTTCTACAAACGGAGAAGTAGAAAGCCAGAACTCTGTAAGTGTTTTTCCTGACATGGGCGGTAAAGTAATATCTACAAATGTTGTTCTTGGTTCAACTGTAAAAAAAGGCGACATTATTGCTTATGTTGATCCAAGTGAACCTGGTACAAATTACCGTTCTTCACCAGTTTATGCTCCTATTTCTGGAAGTATTATTTCAACTCCATTGAAAAATGGAACAAAAGTTACAACAAATAATGCCATTACAATTATTGGTGATATTAATAATCTTCAGGTAACAGCCAGTGTTCCGGAACGATATGTGGCTGTTTTAAGACCGGGGCTTAAAGCTAATGTTACAGTCGAAGCTTATCCTGATGTTATTTTCAATGCTACAGTTACAAGAGTAAGTCCTGTAGTTGATGCTGTCAGCCGTACAAAAGAAATAATCCTTCATTTTGACAGTCATGATGAACGAATCAACGCAGGTATGTTTGCAAAAGTTAAGCTTTATACAGAAGACTACAAAGGTTCAGTTGTTATGCCTTCAGATTCTCTTACAGAAAACGGTGACAGTTTCTTTGCTTATGTTGTAAATGATGATTCTACAGTTTCAAGACGACTTGTAAAAAAAGGTAAAACTGTAGACGGTATTGTTCAGATTCTTGAAGGCGTTAAAGCCGGTGAAAAGGTTGTAATTCAGGGACAGACAGCTCTGGGTGACGGCTCTCGGATTAAGGATATTACTGGAGGAGAAAACTAATGTCCCTGTCAAAGAAAACTCTGGATCATCCGGTTCTGACCATTATAGTTTTTATTCTCCTTGGAATTGTAGGGCTTTTTACTTTAAAGGATGTGGCAGTCAGCCTTATGCCTGATGTAGATAGCCCGTTTATTACGGTTCGTACTACTTATACAAATGCCGGTCCGGAATCAGTTGAAAAAACAGTAACAAAAGTTCTTGAAGGTCAGCTTGTTTCTGTAAGTGGATTAAAGAATCTTACATCTACTTCAAGTGCCGGAAATTCTTCAATTTTGCTGGAATTCAATTACGGTACAGATCTTGACGAAGCCACAAACGATATTCGGGACAAAATCAGCCGTGTTGCAAGAAATCTTCCGGACGATGCAGGAACTCCAACTATCTACAAAATGGATGCAGATTCCAGTCCGATTATGAGAATCTCTGTCCGTGGTAACCGTTCAAATGATGACCTTAAACTTATAGCAGAAGACTCAATTATTGACCTGTTTGAACAGGTTGATGGAATTGCAGAAGCTTCTGTAAGCGGGGGAAGGGACAAAATCGTTCGTGTCGACATTTCTCAGAACAGACTTGCAGCTTACGGACTTACAATGTCTCAGGTAAGTTCAGCCCTCAGCAAGCAGAACCTTGAACTTGGTGGTGGAAAAATCACAGAAGGTACCCACGATTACACAATCCGTACAACAGGTGAATTTTCAAGCATAGACGAAATAAACGATACAATTATTGCAAAAGTAAACGGATACACAATCCGTCTGTCAGATATTGGTACTGCAGTTCTTGGATACAAAGATAAAACAAATGATGTTTTTATTAACGGCGAACAGGGCGTTTATATCAATATTACAAAACAGTCCGGCAAAAATACTGTAACAGTAGCCAAAGCTGCCAGAGAAAAAATGGCACAGATTCAGGAAATTCTTCCGTCTGATGTTAAACTTCAGGTTATTCGTGATGAATCTGATCAGATCAACGATACTATTAATACACTTGTAGTTTCAGCCGTTGAAGGTCTTCTTCTTGCCGTTCTGATTCTTTTTCTGTTCCTTAAGAACTTTAAGTCTACTATCATAATCGCAATTTCCATTCCATTAAGCATCATCATTACAATGCTCTGTATGAACTTTGCCGGCATCACCCTCAATATGATGACATTAACAGGTCTGATTCTTGGTGTCGGTATGATTGTAGATGCTTCAATCGTAATGATTGAAAACATTTATGTTTATAGAACAAGAGGTGCAAAACCAAAAATTGCTGCAGTTCTTGGTTCATCAGAAATGATTGTTTCAGTTATTTCCGGAAACCTTACAACAATCTGTGTATTCATTCCGTTCCTGTTTTTTATTAAAGAACTTGGTATGACAGGACAGATGTATAAGGGAATTATTTTTACAGTTGTAATTGCCCTTGTATCATCACTTTTTGTTGCCGTATTCCTGGTTCCGGTTCTTGCTGGTGTTTTCCTTCCTTTAACAAACAGAGCAGAACATCCTGTAACTTTTGCACCACTTAAGAAACTATATGAAATTCTGGAAATGCCAATGACTGCCTTAACAGCAGTTTATAAAAAAGTCCTTGATAAAGCTTTAAGACACAAGGCCTTTACAATCATTGTCTGTCTGATAGTTCTTTTTACAGCTATAGCACTGGCTCCAACCCTTAAAATCAACATGATGAATGCCGGTAAAGATGATAGTGTTCAGCTGAATCTTAACCTTCCTATCGGTACAACTTTAAGCGAAACAGATGCTGTTCTTAAAACTTTCCAACAGATTATTTTTGATGAAATTGAAGGTTACACAACAGTAATTACAACAATCGGTTCGGGAAGAAACTCATACAGAGGAAATATTCAGATTAACCTTCCTGAAAGTTCAAAACAGATCGACACTGCTGAATCGATTCAGAAAAAACTGAGGGCTCATTTCGGAGATTTTACTGACGCAAAATTCAGTTTCAGTCAGGGCCGGATGAGACGGATGACTGGTTCTGATTTTAAGATTCGTGTTCGTTCAGATGATTTTAATCAGGCCCTTTCTATTGCAAGACAGGTACGTACTGTTATGGAAGGCATCAGCGATATTGGGGAAGTTTCAATTGATACAGATGAAGGTCTTCCAGAAGTGGAAGTTGTAATTGACAGACAGCGTGCTTACGATTTTGGTGTAGATGTTCAGACAGTAGCCAGAGAAATTAATTATGCTGTTAATGGCGTAACCTCAACTACTTACAGACAAAACGGAAAGGAATATTCCGTAGTCCTCATGTACGAATCAGGCGACAGAAAATCCGTTGCGGATCTGGAACAGATTTATGTAAAAGGAACTGACGGAATGGTCAGCGTTGCCAACTTTGCCAGCGTAAAAAAAGGGCTTGGACCAGTTTCTATCAGACGTTCAAATCAGACTCGTGTTGTAACTGTTACAGCAGATAAAACAAGTGACAGAAATGCAAACCTGATTGAACAGGATATAAAAGACGGAATTGCAGCTTCATTTATTGTACCTGATGGAGTAACTATTGTTTATGAAGGAACCTGGAAAGATACTCAGGATCAGGGTAAAACTTACATGCTGATTGCAATTATGGCTGTACTTCTTGTATTTGGCGTTATGGCGGGAACTTATGAAAGTTTTATGGCTCCCTTCATAAACCTTCTTACGATTCCATTCCTTATAATCGGTGTAGTATTTATTTATAAAATTACAGGTCAGGCTTTTAGTATGACAAGTGCCGTAGGACTTATTATGCTTGTAGGTATTGTAGTTAACAACGGTATCATTCTCGTTGACTATACAAATCTACTTATCAGCCGCGGCTACAAAATGCACGAAGCATGTCTGGAAGCAGGTTCAAGCCGTCTTCGTCCTGTTTTAATGACAACCCTGACAACAATTCTCGGTATGCTTCCTATGTGTTTTGCTTCAAGCGGAAGTGCCGGCATGGTTCAGCCTATTGGTGTTGCAGTTGTTGGTGGTCTTACAAGTTCAACCTTTGTAACACTTTTCTTTATTCCAGTTGTTTACAGCATTCTGATGAAAGAAAAGAAAATTGAAAAATCGAAAATCCGTGTTCTGCTGGAGGAGGATAACTGATATGACAAGATGCGAAATAATAGCAAATCAGTCTGTGCAGGAAGAAATCATCAATCTTCTGGAAGAACATATTCCTGATATTCTCTATACCATAATTCCTCTTGTTACAGGTCGTGGAAAAGAAAATTACAAAAAAGGTGACGGAACCTGGCCTGAAACAAATTTTATTATGGTGAGCTATGTAGATGACAAAAAAGTTCCTGTAGTAAAAGCTGTAGTAAAAGCCGTAAAAGAAAAATTTTCCAGAGAAGGAATAAAACTTTTCTGCGTTAAGGCAGAAGAATAAAAAAAAAGGTGGCCGTTACTGATTTTCTTTAAAAACCCGGTAAGCCACCTTTTCTTTTTTTGAAAAATCTTATTTAACTGTAATGCGGCCTTCAGTTTTACTGTAGCGGCTGCTTACATCACCTTTCAGCACTTCAGTTATGTAGTAAATTAATGCCTGGTTATCAATCATAACATCATCGTGAATAAGTTCACCGGAGGTTAGAGTTGTATTTCCATCTCCGCTGTTTTTAATAATATAACTATGACTTGCTACAAGATAAGTTGCTTTTGGATCAAGAGGAACATAAAGTCCGTTCTTTTCAATTTCAACATTTTTGATTCTTCTGTAGCCGTGAATATCGGTCAGCATTCCTTTTTCGTCAGTAAGGATTGGAGTTGAAATACTGGTGTCGATTGTAAAACGAAGTCCTGAAACAGAGAGAAAGCCTCCAAACTCACCATTGGCTTTTCCGCCAGCAGATGTTGTGGCTTTAACATTTTTTGCGGCAAATTCCAGACAGTCCAGAAGCTGGGAGCCTTTGATTTTTCTTGAACAGATAGTGTTATTAAACGGATGAATGTTGATGATATCTGCATTTGTAATATGACCTTTTGGAAGACTTTTTCTTATGCCGCCCCCATTTGCAAGTCCGATATCAGCATTTGTAACTGCACGATAAGCATCAGCACAAAGGTTTCCGATTGCAGTTTCTCTTGTTCTTACAAGACGGATTCCGTTTTCATCATTGATTGAAAGCATCATGTTAGAGTATGCAACTTTACTGGCCAGTTCTGTCTGTATGCTTTTTTTAATCAGTTCCATTTCCTCAAGAACTGCAGGATCTTTTTTTGTGTAATTATGAACCAGCTCTGAAGTAATTTTACCCTCAGTGTTAATGGTAAGTTTTCCGATGTTATCAAACTTTGTTCCGCAGGATGTAAGCAGAACTTCTTTTCCGTTCAGGTTTCGAATAAAGTGCTGTTCATTAAGTTCGTGTTCGTGGGCATCAATTACAGCATCAATTCCAGATGTATGATTGATGAGGGAAGCAGCATTAAATAGCCGTTCAAAAGCATTTGTATCCCGCATGCCCAGATGAGAAACTACAACAACGTAATCTGCGCCTTCTTTCCGGGCTTTTTTTGTTGTGTTCTGAATTTTAGAAAAAAGTTTGCTGCCCTTATTGCCTTCGCAGAAATCATAAACAAATTTTCCGTTTTCCATAAAAAAAGCAGGTGTTGAAGATTTAACGGAAAGAGGTGTGGAAACACCAAGGAAAGCAACCTTAACATTGCCGTAACTCTTAATGTCGTAGGCAAAAGTTCCTTCAAGATTATTTTCAGAGTGACCTGTATATTTAACGTTTGTATTAAGATATTTTGCTTTTGAAAAGGATATTATGCGGCTGAAGTTTTTAAGCCCAAAGTCAAATTCGTGGTTACCGATAATGGCATAATCGTAGTTGCAGGCATTCATCAGCTGGGTAATGTGGAGGCCTTTGCTGATTGTTCCGATTAATTCTCCCTGAATAGCGTCCCCTGCATCAATTAAAGTAACATAAGGAGTTTCTTTTAATAGATCTTTTTTCAAGGCCGAAACACTGGCAAAATTAAGAACGCCGTCCAGTTTACAATGAGTATCCCCGGTAAAAAGAATCTCTATGTTCTTGTCAGGCAAAGCAGCTGCCTTTTTAGATTGGCAGCCGGAAAAACAGGCTAAAGAACAGACCCATGCAAAAAGAAGCACAGGTTTTAAAAACGTTCGCATAAAAAATAATCCTCCGAAAAATGCTATTTAAAAGAATATCACATTAAAGAACAATTTCTAAAAAATGATGTTATAAAAAGTAAATTCTTATGGCATACTGATTTTATGAGAAGGAAGCCCCGCTGCAAAAATCCAGTTTACATTATGATGAATAAAAAAGCCGGCACTGTATGTTCCTCAGTCAGCGATCGCAGACATACAGTTTATGAAGCTTTTTCTTCTGAACTGCTGGTTTCTCCTGAAGGTGCAAAACTTCACACCGTGGGCCGCCTTGATGCAGATACAGAAGGTCTTCTCCTTCTGACAAATGACGGACAGTTTTCAAATTTCCTTACCAGACCAGAAAATCAGATAGAAAAAAAATATTTCGTAAGGCTCAGGGATAGTGTTACTCCGGAAAACCAGAAACAGTACACAGCTCAGGCACAACAGGGACTTGAACTTCCTGCAGAAAAAAAAGCGCCTGTTCAGTACAGCTCAGGAGCCCTGATTGAATGGAACAGGGAAAAGGAACTTTTTATTACAGTAACAGAAGGAAAATTTCACGAAGTAAAGCGCATTTTTCTTGCCCTTAATAACGAAGTTGTTTTCTTAAAAAGAGTCCGGACTGGTTCTTTAGTTCTTGATGAAACACTGCTTCCCGGTCAGTGGCGTCATTTAACAGAAGAAGAAGTAAAACTGCTTTTTCAGCCTTCAGTTCCTTAGAACTTTTCTCCGATTACATCCCGCTCCCTGCCGTTCATGTCTTTTTCAATGTGCACGTTTTTAAAGCCCGCTTCTTCAAAAAGTCTGGCAGTTTCTTCTGCGTTGTATTCACCTGTTTCCATTAAAAGAACGCCGCCTCTCACAAGATGTTCCCGGCACTGAGGAATAAGCCTTCTGATTAAGGAAAGTCCGTCTTCAGTTCCGGTCCAGTCGCCTTCATCGCTTACATCTCCATCCAGGGCAAGTAAAGGCTCTTTTCTGCCGTCTTTTAAAAGTTCAATTGACTCAGAGTGAGGAACGTAGGGTGGGTTTGTAACAATTATGTCGTATTTAAAAGGAACATTGTCAAAAAGATTTGACTGAGCAAAACGAAGCTTTGACTGGCAGTTATCTGAAAGCAGGGCAGCCGCATTTTTTCTTGTTACAGCCAGTGCCTTAAGGGAAATGTCTGCAAAAGTCATTTTTGGAAGATTGTTTTCTTCAATGCCGTCATTTTCCTGCAGTGCTTTAAGAATTGAAATCCCCACGCAGCCGCTTCCGCTGCACATGTCGCATACTTCAGGAATGCCGGAAAGAGTTCCTCCGGGACCTTCCAGTGTAGAGTACTGCTGTCCAAGATAGTTAAGGGCGTGGTCAATTAAAACTTCAGTGTCCGGTTTTGGAATTAAAACATCAGGGGTCACAGCAAAATCGTAACCATAAAACTCTTTATGACCTGTAATATATGCAACAGGAAGGCCGGTACAACGGAGAGAAACGGCTTCAGTAAAGGCTTTTTCTTCATCTTTCGAAAGTTCATATTCCCTGTGAACCATAAGCCAGGTACGGTTCTGCTTTAGAATGTGTTGAAGAAGAATGTCAGCATCAAGCTCCGGAGTTTCAGTAAGTTTTCTTCCTGCAGGATTTACAGCAGTTTTAAGAGTCTTAACTGCCTTTGCTCGTGTCTGAAAAAGATTCATTTTTCCTCCGGTTATAACAGACAGATTTTAATATATTTGTAAAAAAAAATCCCTCCCGGCAACACATTTGTCCGAAAGGGGTTTTATTCGTAAAGAACAGGTATTTTCTAGCTTTCCAGTTCTTTGAATTCTTCTTCTTTTACGTAAACGTTCAGGGCATCAAGCATATCGTCCATGTTACCCATCATAAATGCAGGAAGGTTATGAACACTCATGTTAATGCGGTGATCAGTTACCCGGTCCTGAGGATAGTTGTAAGTACGGATTTTTTCAGAGCGGTCACCGTTACCAACCATCTTTTTGCGGGCACTTGAGCGTTCAGCATCAAGCTTGCTCTGTTCATAGTCAAAGAGGCGGGCACGAAGAACTTCCCAGGCCTTTTCTTTATTTTTAATCTGTGATTTCTGGTCCTGCTGAATAACAACAATACCAGTTGGAATGTGTGTAAGGCGAACGGCAGAGTCAGTAGTGTTTACACACTGTCCGCCAGGACCACCGGCACGCATTACATCAACGCGAACATCACCGGGATTGATTTTAATATCAGCTTCTTCTGCTTCAGGAAGAACAGCTACAGTAATTGTAGAAGTCTGAAGGCGTCCCTGAGCTTCAGTCTGTGGAACCCGCTGTACACGGTGAACGCCGGATTCGTAGCGGAGAGTACCATATACAAATTTTCCCGAAATCTGAGTTACGATTTTGTTAAATCCGCCAACTTCAGTTTCCTGGGCTTCAACATTTTCATATTTCCAGCCTTTGCGGTCAGCAAGGTGACAGTACATTTCCCATACATCCCGTACAAAAAGTGAAGCTTCGTCACCACCGGCAGCAGAACGGATTTCAAGAATAATGTTCTTTTCATCAAGAGGATCAGGAGGAATAAGTTTAAGTTTAAGCTCGTTTTCAAGCTGAGGAACTTTTTCTTCCAGTTCTTTAAGCTCTTCCCGGGCCATTTCTTTCATGTCAGGGTCATCTTCAGTAGTAATCATTACTTTTGCATCTTCGATTCCCTGAAGTGTTTTTTTGTATTCGTGCCCTGTTTCAAGAACACTTGTTAAAAAGCCGTGTTCACGCATAACGTCTTTGTATTTTTTCTGGTCTTTAACCAGGTCAGGATCCTGAACCATTTCGTTAACTTCAACAAAGCGTTTGTCTAATTCATCGATTTTTTTAAGAAAGTCCATTTTTTTATAATACTGAAAAAAAGCCCTTGTATCAACGGAGCTGCCCCATCTGCTTCGGAACCGTCCTTCCGCCACTCGGTAACCCTCGGCCTCCTCAGTCGCTCCGCTCCCTGCGGTGGCTGGCTCCGCCATGGCTCCAGCACGGGCTATGCTATGATTTTAAAAGTTTAAGTAAAGTCTGCTCTGTTTTAAGGGCCTTTAAAATTTCAGGCTCAGTAACAGCTTCTTTTCCGCTGCCGGTTTTTACAGCACGAATCATAAGGTTTTTTGGAGTACCTGCATCGTCAATAAATTCCAGCATCTGAACTTTGTAGCCTTTCTGTTCCAGAAGTTCGCCGCGAACAGCATCTGTTACTAATGCAGAAAATCTTTCTTTTATAAGTCCGTACTTCAAAAGGCTTTCCAGAGTTTGATTCTCCGAAGATTTTTTAAGCTGCAGGTTTATTTCGTGCTGACAGCATGGCACAGAAAGAATTGCCTTTGCACCATGTTTAATGGCGTAATTCAGTGCATAGTCTGTAGCAGTATCACAGGCGTGGAGGGTAATGATTACATCAGGCTTTTTGTCTTCTCCAAACTCAGCAATATTTCCTGTTGCAAAGCTAAGATTAGAAAGTTTTAATTCATCTGCAAGTCTGCTGCAGTAATCAATAACATCTTTCTTAAGGTCAAGGCCAAATATCTGGCATGGAACATGAACAATTTCTGTCAGATAGTATTGTACGGCAAAGGTCAGATAGCTTTTTCCGCTTCCAAAATCAACTACGCTTACAGGCTGGCCATTTTTTGAAGCTGTAATTTCAGGCAGCAGGTCGCTGAAAATTTCCAGAAAACGGTTAATCTGCCGGAATTTATCATATTTTGATGCAATAACTTTTCCGTCTGCAGTCATAATTCCCAGCCGTACCAGAAAAGGAACTGGTTTTCCTTCCGGTAAAATGTAATTTTTTTTCCTGTTGATTCCAGCACCTGTTACAAGGTTTTTTAATGGAGAAGCACTTTCCTTAGAACCATTTGTCCCTGAAAGTTTTTTTGTAATCCGGGTTATTTTCCCTTTTTTGCTGGCAAGAATTGTAATTTCTTCAGTTTCGGTGCGCTGTACGCAGTTTTTAAAAGTCTTTCCTGCATTTTCTTCCAGAAAAGAAAGAGCTTCTTTTTCCGAAAGTTTTTTATGAAAAACCTGCTTTTCTGTATAGAACTCCGCAAAATAAAGGATTTCCTGAGAAGAAGCAGAAGAAAGCTTCAGTTTTATACGCTGGTATTCACCCCCAGATTTTTCAGAAATATTTTTTACAGGTTTAGAAAGGGTTGCAGATAAAAGCATGGTTTTATTTTAGTATAAAAGGTCCAGCGATGGTAGTGGCGGCGGAAGCCGTTGCGAAGCAATGCAGCGACAGCGGAACCACGGACGTAGCGGTCTCCGGCTCTGCCGGGGAGGGCCCCGTAAAGTGTTGCGGAATAACTGGTTTGGCCAGGGGATTTTTTTAAGGAGTTAAAAATTATATTCTGAGAAACATTTAAATGTTTCACGAAACTACTATATTTTTAAGTAGATTTTCCGATATATTAATTGTATGGGAAAAATTATAGTTTTTGTTAATCAGAAGGGTGGCGTTGGCAAAACAACTTCCGCTATCAACATTGGTGCGTATATCGCAAAGGCCGGAAAAAAAGTTCTCCTCGTAGACTTTGACTCACAGGGAAACATGTCTACAGGCGTAGGCGTTTCAAAAGATAAACCAACAATTTACGAACTTCTCGCAGAACAGTGTAGTCCTGAAGAAGCCGTAAAGCATACTCCTGTGGAAAATCTTGACGCAATCAGCGCTTCAATCGATCTTTCTGGTGCCGCTATCGAACTTGTAGACCAGGAAAACCGTGAATTCTTCCTTAAAAATGCGCTGGCACCGCTTAAAGAAAAATATGACTATATCTTTATTGACTGTCCGCCATCACTGGGAATCCTTACACTTAACGGACTTGCAGCAGCAGATTCTGTAATGGTTCCAATGCAGTGTGAATATTTTGCACTTGAAGGTATTACACTTCTTCTTCAGACAGTACAGAAAGTACAGAAATCAATTAACCCTGGACTTATAATCGGCGGTATCTTCTTTACAATGTACGACAGCCGTACCCGTCTTGCACAGGACGTAGTTCGTCAGGTTCAGGCATATTTCAAGGATGTTGTATTCAATACAATTATTCCTCGTAACGTTCGTCTTTCAGAAGCACCTTCCCATAATGTTCCAATCTGTCTTTACGATCCAGGCTGTATTGGAGCAAAAAGCTATGAAAAACTTGCAGAAGAGGTAATTCGCCGTGGCTAAAAAATTCGGTCTTGGAAATGGACTTGCATCCCTTCTTGGAGATGCAGCAAATACATCCGGTGCAGCAGAAAAATCAGAAACACCTGCATCAGCAAAAGAAGAACCTAAAAAATCAGAAGAACCTGCTGTATCCCTTAAAAAAGGTTCTCTCCCTGCAGGAATTGAACAGGATGAAAACGGCCGTCTTTGGGTTGCTCCTGAACTCTTAAAGCCAAATCCCCATCAGCCTCGTTCAGAGTTTGATGAAGAAAAACTTAAGGAACTGTCTGAGTCCATCAAAGAAAACGGCATAATTCAGCCCATTACAATCGAAGATGCAAAAGACGGTACTTTCTATATTATTGCCGGTGAACGCCGTACCCGTGCTTCAAAAATGGCAGGACTTAAAAAAGTTCCTGTTCAGCTTTCTGCATACAGCGAACAGAAAAAACTTGAGGTTGCACTTATCGAAAATATTCAGCGTGCAGACTTAAATCCTGTAGAAGAAGCCAAAGCTTATTACAAGCTTATGGAACTGGGGGGACTTAAGCAGGAAGAAGTTGCACAGAAAGTCGGCAAAAATCGTGCAACCGTTGCAAATGCTATCCGTCTTTTAAAACTTCCTGAAGACATTCAGAATGCCCTCGTTTCAGGACAGATTACACCAGGTCATGCCAGAGCATTGCTTATGGTAAAAGACAAAATGAACATGCAGATTCTGTTCGGAAAAATTGTAGGACAGGGACTTTCGGTTCATCAGGCAGAAGTTATGGCTGGAGAAATCAATAATCCTCAGCTCAAAGAAAAGAAGCCTGGAAGCAGCAAAGGCGCAACCCGTGATCCAGACCTTATTGATGTTGAAACACAGCTTATTGAAAAACTCGGCACAAAGGTTCAGATTAAGGGCAGCTACGAAAAAGGCAGCATTGAAATCAGTTATTTCAACAAAGCCGATTTTGACAGACTTTTTGATTTAATCTGTAAATAAATTAATACCCGGCAGTACATATCTGACCGGGATTTTTTTTGAATTACAGCAAATAAAAAGGGGCTGTCCGAAAAGTTCAACTTGCGGTGGTTGAGCTTATTGGACAGCCCCTTTTGTTGATAGCAGTTATTTCAAACTAGCAGTTGATAATCTTGAAAATGTCACCCTTGATGATGAGCCAGATAAGATCCAGGAACCAAATCAGGTTCCAGCCCAGGAAGAAACGAAGAAGTGCTGCAACAATCTTTTTGTCCATAATTCTCTGGATGATTCCTAAGAGTGGTCCTAAGAAGATACAAAGAATGATGCTAACGAGTGTACCTAATCCAAAATAACCTTTGCCTTTAGCCATATTAATACTCCTTTAAGTCTGTGTTAATAGATAAATTGTATATCAGGATTTTTAAAAAATAAAAATAAAAATAAGTTATAAGTCATAAAGCGGGAGCTGTCCAAAAAGTTCAACTTACGGTGGTTGAGTTTATCGAAACCACCATATTTAGTGCAATGGTCATTTCGACAGGTGGTTCCTGAGCCTGTCGAAGGGCTCAATGACCGCTACAGTCATTACTTATTGGACAGCCCCCAGTGCTCCATACCGGAGGGTCTATTCAACTTTTATCTGTTCAAATACGCTGCCCAGTCCCTGATGCAGGACAAGGTTACACATGCCGTCAGCCTGAGTTTCGCTTTTATTAATCATTACAATGTACTTACCCCTGAAGTATCTGATAAATCCTGCTGCAGGATAAACAACAAGGCTGGTTCCACCAATAATCAGCATATCAGCTTCAGAAATTGCATTAATGGCGCCTGTAACTGTCTGGTCATCAAGACCTTCTTCGTAGAGAACAACATCCGGTTTTACAAGTCCACCGCATTCTGTGCAGAGCGGAAGCTTTTCTTCTGTGTTTCCGCTGGCTGCAATAAAACTGTCATCATAAAACTTTCCGCATTTCATACAGAAATTTCTCAGGGTAGAGCCGTGAAGTTCATATACTTTTTTGCTTCCGGCTTTCTGGTGCAGACCGTCAATGTTCTGTGTTACAACGGCACTGAGTTTGCCGGCTTTTTCCATCTGTGCCAGTTTTATGTGGGTAATATTTGGTTCAACATCTTTGATAATAAGTTTTTCTCTGTAGAATCTGTAAAATTCCTTGGGGTCGTGGTCAAAGAAACTTCTGCTTATCATTGTTTCCGGAGGGTATTTCCACTGCTGGTTATAAAGGCCATCCTGGCTTCGGAAGTCAGGAATTCCGCTTTCTGTACTTACGCCTGCACCACCAAAAAAAACGATGTTGTGGCATTCATCAATCATCTGCTGTAATTGTGCAATTTGTTCATTCATAATCTGATTATAACCTGTTTTTTATAAATTTTTAAAAAAAATGTTAATTATCTCCAAAGTCGACTATAGAAAAAAGGTCTTTGTGCCGATACAAATAAATGGAATAATATACGCTTATTATTTGACACTTAATAAAAAATTGTTATAAACTGAGCGTAAAACACATCGAAAAGAGGGTAAAAATGCTTAAAAAGGGAATTCTTATTATTACTTCGCTGCTTCTTGCTGCGTCATCTTTGTTCGCCCACGGAAAGGGTGATATTGATGAACGTGAAGTTGCACAGATGGACAGCTGGCAGGAAGATTTTGACATCGATAAGAAAAAAGATGGCAAATACAATGTTCTTGTTACAGTAGAAGACAAAGGTGGAAACCAGACAGTGGGTGGTCCATACAACATTTTTATTGATAAAGATTCAGATTATACTATCTCAGGTATTACAAACCCAATTAAAAACATGCGTGTACCAGGAAACCTTAACATCGTAGGTACATGTATTGATGATGATGGTGTAGATAAAGTATGGCTTATTCTTGATGGTGCAGAACCAGTTCTTGCAAACGGTAAGGAATTCTGGTCTTACACTCTTGATACAACAAAACTTACAGAAGGTCCTCATACAATTGAAGTTTACGGAGAAGATATTAATGGTCTTTCTTCAAAAGGCAAGGCTTCTAAAGTTGCAAAAGTAACATGGAACCTGGACCGTAATCTTCCTGTTACTACAGTAACAAATCACCAGCTTGGAGAACTTGTATCTGGCAAAATCAATCTTAAAGGTACAGTTTCAGATGGTAACGGTATTAAAAAGCTCAGCTATTCTCTGGACGGAAGACAGAACTTCTATGACCTTAAGCTTGATTTAGACAAAAAAACAGGTATCTGTTCTTTCGAACTTCCTGTTAACACAAAAGATTTCCCTGATGGAGCCCAGATCTGCTGGTTTAAGGCAATCGATAACATGGGTTCAATCGGATACAACTCATTCCTCTATTTCGTAGATAATACAAAACCAGATGTAAAAATCGTCACACCTGCACAGGACGAAGTTAAAAACGGCTTTATTCAGATTGCAGGATATGCAAAAGATGCTATCGGTATTCAGAGCCTTAAATGGAGCTGCAATAACGGTCAGTCAGGAGAATTTGAACTTATTCCAGGTAACCCTTACTGGTGTACTCCTTTGATTGATACAACATCTTCAACAAAAAACATTGAATTCACAGTAGTTGCAAAAGATATAGCAGGAAACGAAGTTCCTGCAAAACGCGTAATCCCTCTTAATCAGGAAGCTGATAAACCTGTAGTTGTAATTGAAACTCCAGCTGCCGGTGGTACTGTAGAAGGTGCTGCCGGTTCAGTATTCCTTCGGGGTATTGCATCAGACGATGATGAAGTTGCAAAAGTTGAATACAGTCTTGATGGCGGAAAAGCTCAGACTATCGAAACTCAGGGTGTATTCTGCGCACTTCTTAACCAGGATACAGAACTTAAGGCTGGAAAACATACAGTAACTGTTTGTGCCATTGATAAATATGGTGTAAAGGGAAATGCTGTAACAGCTGACTTTACTTCAAAAGGAAATATTCCTGTATTTGCAGAAGCAAAAATTAACAGCTCAACAGGAAGCGAAGCTGCCTTTACAGGTATTAAAGTTCATCCGGAAGCAAATCCTGTATTTGCAACTTCAGTTTCAAGCGAATCAGGTATTTCACTTGTTTCCTATAAACTCGAATGGGGAAAAGAAGGTGTAAAGACTGGTGACATTCCAGTTAAAGCCGGAGATAAAACTGTAGCTGTAAACGTTCCTCTTTCTGGAGCAGACGTTGCTTACGGAACTGTAAAAATTACAGTAACAGCCGCAGATATTTACAACCGCATTGTTGAGCAGAAGGAAACTGTTAAGCTGCTTAATCTTACAGATGTAACAGTAGACATGCCTCGTGTTGTTTTTGATGACAGCCGTATCAGTGAAGCAGGTGACATTATTAATAATCCTGAACATCCTGTAACAGGTTACTTTGCAGGTGGAAAAATCAAGTCTGCAACACTTGTTCCTGCAACACCATTTGCAAAACTTACATTCACAGAAAACACAATCACACTTACTGCAACAGATTCTCTGGGAGCATCAGTTCCAGTAAAAGTTCGTGTTGTTTCTGAAGACAATATTCCTTACGAAAGCCAGAGTCTTGTATTCCACTCAGACTCTCCGGCTCCAACAATTATTGTTAACGAAAATGAAGCAGTTCTTTCTGTAGAACCTGCAGAAGGTGAAGCTGCAGAATCTGTAAAAGTTACAGGTAAGTATTCTTCAGAGACACCCCTTACTTCTCTCGGATATAGAATTTTCTCTGCCGGAATCAAATATGACACCAAGAATACAAAAGTTAAGCATTTGATTTCAGAAGTAGACAGCACAATGAAAGCCGGTGAATTTACAGCTCTTCCTGTAAAAGGAAACGAATTTGCCTTTGAAATTCCTGCTGATCAGTTCAGGACTGGTGTATCTGTAGTAGAAGTTGTTGCTAACAACGGAAAAACAGCTGCCGGTTCTGTAAAAGTATGGAAACTCCCTGCTGTAGAAGCAGGCGGACAGAAAATTACTATTAAACCTTTATGTACATGGGCTGATGGTGTTGATGTTTACAGCATTGTAATCCGTCAGAAGAAGAGTAATTCAGAAGCAGTTTCAGGTTTTGGTAAAACATATTACAGAGCAGATCTTCCTGCAGGAAACTCAAATCTTTCAGAATTAGAAAAAGGAAAACCATTCTCAACATACACAGCTTCAAAAGAAGGCAATGCAAAAGTATTCATTACAGAAGTTGGCGGAACTGAATATGCCAGTGGTATGCATGTTGCCCTTCCAAAAGGCGCTTCATCTGTAAAAGCAAAAGTTACAGTTCTTTCTGACTTTGCCCTTAACGGAATCAGCTGGACAATCGAAGGCGAAAAGGTTCCTGGCGGGGAAGAAAAACAGAATGGAAAAGTTGATATGAAGTCTGGAGTTCGTTCTCCGGCAGCAGGCGTATATGAGGCTGAAATTCCTCTTAACAATCTGCCATGCCGCCTTACAACAATTAAAGTTACTGCTGAAACAGCAGGCGGAAATGCTTCTTATAAAGGAACAATTGCAGTTGTACGGGAAAAAGATGCAGCTCTTGTAAATGATGCAAAAGTAATTCACTGGGCACCATCTGCAGAATGCACTTACGACAAAGACAATGGCCGCTATGTTCTTGGAACAAACAAAAAAATTGGTGCTTATGCAAACGTATATTCTCCTGTAACAGTAACTCTGGCTCCACCACAGGCTGGACTTACAGCAACAGCAGACGGCAACTATGTATATATTCTTGCCGAAAAAGAAGGCCTCTACAAAAATGTTGCTGTAAAAGTAACAGATCCACAGGGACTTTCTTATACATCATCTCCAGTTACTCTCCTTGTTGATGATTCAGCACCAGCTGTAGAAATTACAGCTCCAGAAACTGGAAAATGGGTAAAGAAAAATACATCAATTTCTGTAAAAGCATCAGATGTAAACGGCATCTCTTCAGTAGAATATTCTATTGATAAGGGTGAAAGCTGGAATACAGCTGTTGCTCAGGGGGGCGGAGTATTTACAGCAGTTCTTAAAATGGAAGGAATCGAAGACGGGCTTGTTCCTGTTGATGTTCGTGTAAAAGATGCTGCAAACAAATATTCATATACTCAGACAGTAATTCACAAAGATACAACTAAACCGGTAGTAAATGTAATTCTTCCTTGTGAAGGTGATGTAGTAAACGGTGAAAACCTTGTTGTATTCACTGTTTCAGATAACGGACGCTTCAAAAAGGCTGAATATGTTCCTCCAAAAACAGGAAAAGAAACTCCAGTTCCTGTAGAATTTGAAATTGGAAATCCTCTTGTAACAACACATTTTGGAACAAAGGACAAGCCAATCAACGAAATTATGGGATTCAATTTCTATGATGAAAACGACAACGTAGAAACTGTACATAACTGGGGATTTGTTATTGATTCAAAATCAGACCTTCCTGTTGCAGAAGTTCATCTGCCGGAAGAAGATTCAGTACAGACAACAACATTCAAGGTTTCTGGTGTTTGTGTTGATGATGATGGTCCTTCAAGAGTTTACTACAAACTTGATGACGGTCAGTTCCAGCTTGTTTCAGAAGAATTTGATTCAAGCTTTGAAATTGAAATCAAACTTGATCAGGACGAAGCTGTTTCTCAGCTTAAAGACAATGAACACAAAATCACTGTTTATGCAGAAGACTTGAACGGTGTAAAGGGTCCTGAATTTGTACGCAACTTCAAGGTTTCCCTCCAGGAACCAAAGGGTGCTGTTGTAACACCACCAATTGAAGAAACTGTAAAGGGCTGGGTAAAACTTACAGGTAATGCCACAGATAAAAACGGCATCAGCAAAGTTTTCATCTCTGTTGATAACGGTAACACATATAATGAAGCAAAAGGCAACTTCTCTCACACAAATGAACGCTCTGACTGGACTTACGAATTTGATTCTCGTGTTGTTCAGGACGGAACTCATGTAGTCTTCCTTAAGGTTGTAGACTGGTATGGTATTGAAGGTCTTTATTCTTCATTAATTAACATTGATAACACTCCACCAAGCATCAATCTTGAACTGCCACTGGATGACTCAAAAACAACAAAAATGCTGTTCTTCTCAGGTCAGACAACAGATAACATTGGTCTTGAGAAACTTTACATTACAGTACGTTCTCTTGAAGGAAAAATCGTAAGCGAAAAACTTTCAAAGATTGAACTTGTTCCAGGTGCAATCATCAGTCAGTCAATCGATCTTTCTTCTCTGGACAGCGGATTCTATAACGTAGAACTTACAGGTGAAGATGCTGCAAACAACATTACTCGTGTTTCACGGAACGTTCAGCTGGACAAAAAAGCAGTTCTTTCAAAAGTTGACCTGCTTTATCCTCTCAACGGAGAATTTGTACAGGGTCATTTCAATATTTACGGTACTGCTATAAGCGAAGTAAATGTTGAAAAACTGGAACTCTTTGTAGATGGTGAAAGTGTTGCAGAAACAAAACTTAGTGCATCAGGATACTTTAAATTCGACATTAACCCTGAAGCAAAAACAGGTGCAATCAACCTTGAAAACGGTCAGCATCAGATTCGCGTAAAGGCACATCTGGCAAATGTAACAACAATTGATTCAAATACTCAGTACATCAACTACAACAGTGCTGGTCCTTGGGTAACAATTGATAACTTTACTTATGGTGACTTTGCTATTGAACGTCCTTATGTAGCCGGTAGAGCAGGTTGTGTAATATCAGACGAAGAAAAAGCAGCTGTTTCTCAGAAGGGTGCTTCAAAAGAAGCTAAAGCTGAGCTGGCAGCAAAAACTATTGAAAAAGTTGAACTTTCCCTTAACAACGGAAAGTCATTTGAAACAGTTTCTAATGGTGAAACCTGGCGTTACCGTATTGAAAACGAAGATATTGCAGAAGGTTACCACTTCCTGCTTCTCCGTGCCACACTGAAAAACGGTGAAACAGCTATAACAAGAGTAATTGTTCAGGTAGATAAAACAAAACCAACTGTTAAGCTTATCAGCCCTGGCGAAGGCGGACGGTTTAACCAGAATATCGAATTCAGTGGTCTTGCCCACGATAATCAGGAACTTAAAAACGTAAAACTGTTCCTCCGCAAAGGCGATAAAGCAAGTTACGAAGTTCCAGCATTTATTCAGGGACTTTATATCGATGCTCAGTTCTGGGGTGCAACTCTGTACAGTGTTGGTGCCGGACTCTCATTCTTCGATGATAACGTTCGTCTTCAGGCACAGTTCGGTCAGTTTACTCAGGAACAGAGAAACATCTTCTCTGCTACAAATTCCCGTTATGGCGGAAACGTAGTAGGCGGTAAGATTCTTGCAAATGTTGCATATATTCCGTTCATGTACTTCTTTGGTCGTGACTACGAATGGTTGTCTGCAAACGTTACAGTGGGAGCTAACTTCTCCCGCTTCAGTCAGACAGGTTCTGGAAAGCCACAGATTCTTTCTGCCGTGCTGGCTCAGCTGGAATTCCCTCGTGTAACATTCCAGAAGCAGAAAATGTTCAGAACTATTGCTGTTTATACAGAAGGTCAGTTATGGTTCATTCCAACTGATGTAAGTTCTGACGAAGAAATCAAGAACCTTGTTCCTCAGATTTCTATTGGTCTGCGGGTAAACGTGTTCTAATATTCTCATAAAAAAAGGCTCCCTTCCGGAGCCTTTTTTAAGATTTAAGTGGCGGGGTTTTTGCTCCGATAATGAAACAGACAAAAATTTTTATTAAAGTTGTCAGGAGAAATTTATGAAAAAGTATCTCTGGTGGCTTAGTGCCGCACTTATCATTCTCAACTTAAATTCTTGTAGTACTGGTCTTGGTGAAGAAGTAGATCTTGAAGCCCCTGTGCTTACTGTAAAAAAAATGCAGTGTTATCAAAAAAATAATGAAGGAGTGCTGGAACCTTCCGGAGCCCCTGAAGAAAGTTTTGAAACTACAAAAAATACAAAGACAAACGTTACTTTTGAAGGAACAGCCACAGATAATTCAAAACATGTAAGCGTACGTGCTGAAATCAAATGGCTTGGAGATGATGATTATACTCCATTAGACAATGTTACTGTTAATAATAATATCTGGTCACTTCCTCTGGCATTTAAGAAGGAAGGTGCCTGCTGGCTTAAGATTACTGCAGAAGATAAAAGCGGTAACTATAGCTCAAATTCTTCTAAAATCATTACACTTTTCGTAGATGAAACAGCTCCTGTGGGAGATTCCTGGTACATCGACCGTATGGTAAATGGTGTTCAGTATAACTTGCAGAGTCTGAGCAGTCTTAAGAAAATAGTGGAGTCAGACCCGGATTTAAGCGATCCGTCAAATATGGACGTTGCTCAGAATGGAGAATTTTTTATCTGTGCTTCAGTAGAAGATGCCTCAGACCTTACTCTGAGTCCTGGAATGAAAATCAGTCTGTTTGACGAAAACGATAATCTTGTAGCCGGCAATATTGAGATGGAACCTTCTTCATCCAATTATGCTCCTAAATTCAGAATTAATGGTACAAAGTGTGGACTTCCTGTTTCCGGTATACATTACTATCAGATTAAATATACTGCAGAAGATCCTGTACCTAATAAAACTGAAAATCAGACTATAGATATGGGATGGTTCCTCTGGTGGCCGGAAAGTGATAATCCACGCTGTCATATTGCAAACCTTGATGGAAATTCAATGCAGGTTGCAACAGGGGACTCCATTAACGTAACTGTATTTGATGATGATGCTCTGGATGGAACTGTAAGTTGTACTCTTTCCGGAAAAACAAATGTTCCGGTATCTGTGCCTGTTACATCTTCAGACAGACAGAAGGATGTTGCTGTAAAGGCTCCTAATGAACCTCAGACAATGACTCTTACTGTAAATGCTACTGATATTTATGGAAAAACTCTTACAAAGTCTATTACAGTTTTTGTAACAGATGACTTTGTTCCAACATTGATTCTTACAAGTCCTGAAAACAATCAGATTCCTCAGGTTTCCGGTAACAGTGCAAATATTCACTTTGAAGGAATTACCCTTGATAAATCAGGATGTAAATATCTTGAACTTGTGTGGGTTCCTGACAGTGTAAAAACAACACCAGACGAAAAGAATGCTCTGGCAAAAAAATGGCTTGATGAAATTTCAGCCACAGAATCTCATGATTCATTTGCACCTGCTGGAACTGCTAAATTTAAAATGACTCCTGGTAGTGGTGAATATGAAGGCTGTAAACTCTGGTCTGCAAAACTTACTCCTGCAGGTTCAGAAAGCCTGTTCATTAAGCACAGCATTGATTTTGATATTTCTCTTCTCAATGAATTTGGTTCTGAAACAACTAAAGATAAATATTTTGTAGCCCGTGTAAGCCGTGAAGACGGAAACAAGACAGATACAGAAATTAAACTTGCATCTGATAACCTTCTTCCAGAAATTGTTCCTGTAAGTCCTGCAGGAAACATGGCTATTATTGATCAGGATTCTGACCTTTACATTAAGTTCAAAGGTGAAAAATCAAACGGCGTAGAAATGGATGTTTCTAAGTACAAGCTGAGTTATGTTGATGAAACTGGAAAAGAAACTGTACTTTCCGGTTCTTATGATTCAGGTGAAAAGGTGTACAAGTCTGTAAAAATTTCAAGAGATAAACTTGCAGATTATGCAGCTGCCAATATTAACCCTAAATATAAGATGGAAGTTGAAGATGTGCTTGGCAACAAAAACACAGCTGATTATCAGTTTATTATCAGTTCTCTTCCTCAGATTAAAAATGTTACTTCTTCAGCTCCTTCAAAATGTAAGAAGGGTGATGAAATTTCTATTAATGTTTCATTTACAAAGCCTGTTTCCTGTACAAAAGATACAACCCTTAATTTAAG
Source organism: Treponema sp. (assembly GCA_016297415.1). GTDB lineage: Bacteria > Spirochaetota > Spirochaetia > Treponematales > Treponemataceae > Treponema_D. The sequence goes on along the minus strand of JAEDGQ010000004.1, from coordinate 25,037 downwards.
GGGTATTGAAAATACTTCAAAAGGAATTACAGCTTCAACAACTGTACCGGCTGAATATTCATCTGGTTCAGGTTCTACAACTCTTGTATTTAAATACACAGTAAAAGAAGGTGATAAGTCTGACGGACTTGAAGTTTATAACCCTTCTGGAATCGGCCCGATTTCTGGAATGGATTCTGCATCAGTTCATCTGGACAGACTTACTCCAGAAAACAATCTTCAGGCTAAACGCAGCGGTGATAATGCTATTAAACTGGATGGTGTTTCACCAAAAGTTATTAAAGTAAACATTGTTTCTGAAGATGCAGAAGATTCAAATGAAGTTGATGGAATTAAATATCTGAAGGCCGGAAGAACTGTTTCTGCAACTGTAATAACAAGCAAAAAAATCACAGTTCAGGGATCTCCAAAATTCCTTCTCAGAACAGATAAAAATGATGTTCTTGAACTTACATGGCAGGACATCAGCAAAGACGGAGAAACTCTCAGATTCTCTAAAAAAGTAGCTGCAGGTGATGTAAACGGTGCTTATTCATATTTCACATCAAATTATCTTAGTGAAACAAATGTACTTAAAGATGAATTTGAAAACGAACTTGTAATTGAAGCCGCCGATGGAACAACTTCTGCCGGAATCTATATTGATACTAAAAAACCAAGAACTCCAGATGTAACAAATACTGCAACTGGAACAGCACTTGAGGCAGGTAAATACAAAAACTCAGTTTCATTTATATTGTCTACAACTGCAGGTACAAAAACTCAGTATTCAACAGATGGTGGAAGTGAATGGACAGACTATACATCTACAGTAACTCTGACAGAAGATGCTTCTCTTGTTGTTCGTGCTATTGATTATGCAGGAAATGTTTCAGATTATTCAAAAGTTCTCAATATTCAGGTAAATAATACATTCCCCGCATTCACAATGGAATGTACTACACCTGACGGAAAATACAGAAGCGGAACAATTCTTGAGTTTAAGCTTTCCTTTGCAAATCCTGTAAATATTCAGGAGAACGCTTCTGCATATATTTCTATTTCAGGTTCAGGTGTATCTGATGTAATTGCTCCGGATGCAAAAGCTGTACTTAAGGATAAAACTGTTAAAAATGGTGTAACAAGTGCAGTCTTTGTTTACACAACAAAAAATACAGATGACTTTACTCTCAGCCTTAAGAGTGGCGCCGTAAATCTTGCAGGATTTACAGACCAGTATGGAATTACTTATACAGGAACATCTCAAGCTTACTCTCGTCCAAAACTCCGCTGTGACAGTGTTGCGCCTTCAATTGTGTCAATGGTTCCTCAGGGAACAAAAACAACACAGAACGGTCTTAATGCATATAACGAAGGTAATAAAATTATTCTTACTTTCAATGAAAACGTTAAGGTTGTAAGCGGAAAAATCTATCTCAGACAGACTGCAGGCTGGGCTATTCCACCTATGTTTACAGCTTCAGAATTCAATACTGTGCTTAATGCGGTAAAGAGTGCTGATATTGATGAATCAAAAACTTATGGCCTTACCGGTTCTGAAGTTCTTTATATGGATGGACTTGAAGATGCAGAAAACCTCTTTGGATCTCTTTGTGGTGCTGCCAACGACAGATACCACGGAACTGCACAGTACACAGGTCCATACAAAAAAATGACAAACGGTGTTGATAATTCCGGAAATCCGGACCTTTCCGTTAAATATGTACTGGACTTTGGTGTTGATATCTGGGATTCAAATAAGTCTACAAAGAATAAATTTGGCCTTACATTCGTGCCTAACTGGACAAAAGACGGAAAGAATAAGACATACACAACTTATCATCACCTTACTCAGAAGGGAAATGTTAATGTTATAACTCCTGAAAATACAATTACAACTGATTCAATCCGTTATGTACTTGAACAGGCCGGATATCATCAGCGTTCAATGAATGTAAACTCTACTTACGTTTCAGTTTCTGGTAACACAGTTACATTGAACTTCCCTCAGGGACTTCTGGGAGATACTGCTCTTCCAAAGGGCCGTGAATGGGAACTTGTAATTGAAAAAGGTGCCTTCATGGACGAAACAGGTAACTATTTTGGTGCTGAAGAAGACGGTTCAATTGATAAATCAACAGAGGCTTTTGTTCTTGTTCCTGATGGTTCTAATAATGCCTTTATGTCTGCAGGTGTTGAAGAGCCTGTAATCCGTGTAGACCGTTACAGTTATGGTCTTGGTATTTATCAGCCTACAGAAATAGATAATGAAGGAAATATTACTCATGAAAAAATTGATATTCTTTCTGTAGCAAGTGCTACATGTATTGCGGGAAAAGGCTCTACAGCACCATCTGCAAAGGTTGCCGTAAGAATTGATACACCAAGTAAAGGTGCTAAAGTTCGTTATACAACAACAGGAATAAGAAAAAACAAAACTGACGCAACTTTAAGCAGAACAGACGGTGATTCAACAAACTATTACTCAAACTCAGCACAGACACTTCCTGAGGATCCAAGTGGAGAAGGTGCTGATGATGTTATTTTCCTTGCAGGCTCAGGTAATTATGTTAAATCTTCAAAGGAATATATCAAAGCTGATGCCCTCTATAGTACAACAGTAAAATCTACAATTGCTAAGGAAGGTATTTTCCAGACTGTAGTAAATATTGACCAGCCAAAGCACAATGGTTATGTAAACAATATATACAATGCAGGAAACGGAAAACAGACTGTAAATATACACGGAACAACAGGATTGTCAGGTGAACCTACAATTGTTCCGTTCCCTTTAAGAGACCAGCCTGTAGCGTCTGCATATATGCGTCATACATATCAGAAAAATGACCAGTATTACTGGCTCAGCTATGAAGTTCTTGTAGATGCGGGATATTCAATGTATGTCTTCGGTCAGTGGGCTTACGATTCAGGAAGTCCTACACGTTGGGACAACTACGGCGTAAAAAACATGAAGCGTGGCTGGAACGACTGGGCTAAGACTTACGCTCTTATGAAGTACGGTGAGTTTAACTACTGTAATACCCTTGAAGGCTATCCTGCAGCCTTTGACGGAAAAGACAGCGATATTGTTCCAGATAACAAACAGTAACAGGAGGAGAGAAATATGAAATTAATGAAAAAAATCGGTAATGCCTTTTTAGCACTTTCACTTTTATCAGCATTTTCTTCCTGTGAAGTTGGTCTTGGAAGTGCAGTAGACCTTAAGGCGCCTGTAGTCCGCATTTTATCTCATCAGGATAATCAGGCTGTAGCTGATGAGTTTACGATTAGAGGAACTGCTTCTGATAATGAAGCTGTAAGTCTTATTTCAATTGATTTTGCTGATGCTGATATTCATTATCAGATTATTCCTGGAATGAAGATTCAAAAAAAGACTTCTGCAAGTGATGAATGGATTACCATAGAAGAATCTGAGGAAAATAAATGTGAACAGAAAGGAAAAACCTGGGAATGGAGTGTTTTTGTTGATACTAAAGACAAAAGAGCAGGTAAAGAAGATAACAAGTTCATTTTTGAAGTAAAAGCTCGCGATAAGGCTGGAAACACAGGTAAAACAGCCAGCGATCAGCGTACACTTATTGTTGATCCTTCATACCCTTATGTAAGTATTTATAAACCGGAACTTTTTTCAGGTACTTATGAACAAGTTGAAAATGATACTGGTTCTTATCAGCTCCAGGACGGCAATGTAATTTCCCGCATTGAAAACGGCGCAATTACACTTATGGGTCGCCAGAGCGGAGCTTTCACCTTCAGAGCCTTAAAAGTAGAACTGGATAATGGGGAACTTTATTCTGGTTGTGCAAAATACAATTTGGGAAAAGGCGTTGATGACATTGAAAAAATCGACGTAAAAAAAGATGGTGAAGCTTATCTTGGAGATCCAGATCCTGAAACAATTACGACTTATTACAGTAAAACTATTGAAGATGCAGATCTTCGTGAATGGAGCCTTACAATCAATCCTGAAGAATGGGCATTTAATGAAGCAGGAATTTCCCATAACCTTAACACAGGAAAACATATTATTCGCATTGTTACTACAAGCTTAAGTTCTGCTAATTCCTGGGAACGCAAAGTAATCGGATATTTTGTATGGTGGCCGGAAGCAGATAAGCCCTGGATTACAGCATCTGCCGGTGATACAGAAAGGAAAGAAACTGGTATTTTTGAATGTTATCCTGGATCAAATTTCCCGGGTAGTGCTCAGGACGATGACGGTATTAAATCTCTGGTTTCAACAGTTTATAAGCTTAACGAAGATTCAGATGAATATGAAAAATACGAAGATACTGTAAATCACGAACTTCCTGCAACTGGTGCAAAATATGCTGCATGGACTGCAAAAGTTCCTGCTGAAAACGGTAAATTCAAAATCGAAATCACTGTTGAAGACTATACAGGTAATGTTACAACCCTTACAAAGTATTTTAAAACTTCGGATGTAAGTGCTCCGAAAATTGAAATTACTTCTCCAAAAGATAATTCTACTTCACTCTTAAATGCTGAAGGAAACATTACCTTTACAGGAAGTGCTTCGGATAACGGAAAACTTGCCAGCTTCTCAATGGTATGGCTTAACCCGGCTCTCCGCTCAGTTCCTTCTAATAAAATTAAATATCTTACAGGTGAAGATCCTGAATGGGATACTGCAACAGAAGCAGGTACAACAGACAGAGACGGAAACAAAATCTTTAAGTTTGATACAGAAAATGCTTCATCATATAACCTTAACAAGACTTTCAATCTTTACTCAGATTTTGGAATTGACGGAAATACAAAGCAGCTTGTTACTCAGGAATTTATTTTCCGTGCTGTAGATGACAGCGGTACAAAGTCTGTTAAGACAATCACACTTACAGGTGACAGCATTACACCAAAAGTTGATTTTGATTCAATTACAATTAACGGTACAAAAGAAAGCCTTAAAGATGGAAATCTTCCAGGCTTCCCAAACAGCTGTAACGGAAAAACAGCAACTATTACAGGTACATGGAGTGATGAGTTCACTTCTACTCTTAAAAACACAGATAAAATAAATGAAATTGAAATTTCATGGGGCGATTTTAAGAAGACTGCAGCCGTAAACTCTGACGGTACATGGACAGTAAATATTACTTCTCCTTCTTCCGGCGGTACAATTACAGCTAAACTGGTTGATTTTGGTGGTAATGCAAAAACAGTACAGTCTGCAGCCAGCATTGAAACTTCAGCTCTTTCTCTTGCCCGCATTGACTGTCATGAAGATGACGGTGCTTATAACGCAGGAAAAGTTCTTAATATTACTCTCGAATTTACAAAGAACACAAATGTGTCTGGAGGTATTCCAACTCTTGTACTGAACAATGGTGGAATTGCTTCTTATGTAGAAGGTTCAGGATCAACTTCACATGTTTACAAATATACAGTTGGTGCTGGAGATAAAGACGTAGAAAAACTTTCTGTAACTCAGATTAATGCAAATGGTGCACAGTGGTGTGATAGTGCTGCCCTTACATCAAAACTTGAGCTTACTCAGGCACCTGCAGGGGCAAATCTTGATGATACACGTACTATTAAGATTGATAACACAGCACCTGGTGTAAAAAGTATTAAAGCTCTTTCTGCAGCAGGCTATTACAAAGCTGGAGCATCAGTTCTTCTTATGATGGAATTTACTGAAGATGTAACTGTCTCAAATGCTGAAAATCTGGCCGTTAACTTTGCTCACAAAAATGGTACAAACACAGTAAAGGCTGCTTCTCCAAATATAACAGGTTCAAAATATGTTCTCTTTACATATGAAGTTAAGGCTGGAGAAAATGCCGCTGTTCTTACATATAATTCTATTTCCAGTACTTCTGTAGTTGTAAAAGATAATGCCGGCAACAGTCTTACTTCATGGTCTCCAGTTACAGCTCCTTCTTTTGAAGGTTTTGTAGTTGATACAACAACTCCGGCTGCTCCTTCATTTGGTTCATGGACACCTGACAGAGTTATTTTCGGTGAAGGTACTTCATTTGAACTTTCTACAACAGAAAAAGATATTGAAAGTCAGGAATATTCTCTGGATAACGGACAGAACTGGACACCTTATACAGGTAAAGTAACAATCGCAAATAATGGTACATATACTGTAACTGCAAGACAGACTGATAAAGCTGGAAATGTTTCTTCTTCAGCCGCTTCAAAAACATTCACTGTTGATAAAGGTGAACTTTTGACTCGTATTACTGCAGATACAGTAAACGGTACTTATTCAACAAAGACAGACGTTAATTCTGTAACAGGAAAAATTGTATTCAGAAAAACTGTAGAAATACCTGAAGGTGCAACAGTTACTCTCAATGTAAAAAAAGGCACACACGATACATACAAAGTATGTCCAATTACTGAGTGTGTTTCATCTGCATGTTCTGCTTCTGAATTTACTTTTATATATACAATTGAAGAAGATGATTATGTAGATGCTGATGATGGAAAACTTGATGTAATCGACTGGTCATTTGATACAGTAAACATAAAATATGATGCTGTAACAGTTCCTGTTGATATAAGTATCCAGAATATATCACCAGACAAGAGATTCAATGTTAACCGTGATATTTCAATTCAGACTGGAATTCCTAAGGTTGAGGAAGTTTCATTTACAGGAGAAGGTGCTGATGCAGTTCTGCTGGTAAAATACGATCGTCCTATCGGTAAAGTTGGCGGTGACATCGTATTTGAATACGATACAGATTCAAATGATTTCCATGTTCCTGCAGTTCTCAGTGCAACAGAATACAACGAAGTTAAAAACGCCGCTGTAGAAGCTGCTTATACACCTGGAACTAACGGAGCAATTGTAAGCGGTACATCGATTAAGAATGATACAACAACAAAATATATTCTTAAGACAGACCAGTCAGACACAAATACTGATCTCGTAAGTGCATTTAAGGCTGCCAATAAGCATAAAGTTACAATTCCTGTAATTTCTGATCAGGTTGAAGTTGTAAGCTCAGGGCGCGCTCTTAGCGGTGATACACTTCAGGTTACTCTTGGACAGGCTTATGCTCTTCCTGTAAAGGGAGCTCAGTACACTCTTACAATTGATGCGGGTGCTGTAAGTGATGCGGTAAGTAATACAAGTGTGGTTTATGAAGATTCTGTAAAAGCAGAAGGTGTTGAAAAGCCGGAAATCCGTATTGTAAAACCATCATACACAGTAACTGATTATGGTAATACAAAAAATGCTCTCGTTAAAATTACAGAAGCTCAGATTGCAACAATGTATCTCAGCTGCCGTACACCGGATGCAGATATTAAATATGGACTTAATTCACAAGCCAGCACTGCTGTAGAAGTTCACAGTAACCCTATAAATGTAACAACTACAAAAACTTCTGATATTACAGTTCCTTCAGAAATCGGAACTCCTTACACAACAGCCGTTTCTCTTGGCAGCAATTATAAGGTAGAAACAGACGCTGCACAGGGACTTAAAATTGCAATTGCTGCTCAGGCAGAAAAGGAAACTTATACATCTGAGATTTCTTATGAATATGCAACAAGAACTGTAGTTAAACTTCAGATAACAGATCAGTACCGTGGTGGTGATGACGCCTATAATAAAGAGTCTGGAATTACAGAAAACGGCTCTAAGCTCAGACTCAGGGATCTTCGTCCATACATTATGGGTGGTGATTCAACTTACGGTCCAAATGTTATTGATACATTCCCTCTGGCATGGGGTGATCCTGCTAAGTATCGGCTTATGGCTGGAAAATATTCTACAACTACTAATATGTATGGTTCATGGTGGTGGGTAAGCTGGGATATTTCAGCTACAACTTACATCGGTTTTGTAATTGGTGACGTTCCTTCTGATGGTCTTGAAAATGGTCCTACAAGATGGATTCCTGCAGATTATGCCTGGGTCCCAGTTAAGGATAAATATCCTCTGTATCCGGGAGAAACTCTTGTAATGGCTTCAAGAGCAGTTGGAACCAGTGTATTCCCTGTTGGTGCAGAATTCGCCTGGGGCTTAAAGAAAGCTGTAAACAGACAGTAAAAATACATAACTGAAATGAAAATGCATATTCTGAAGTAAAATTATTTTTGCTCAGAGTATGCATTTTTTTTGTAGAAACAGACAAAATCAAAAAAACGCATTAAAATAAAAACTGGAAATATTTTTTTACAGGAGATTTAAAAAATGAAAAAGACTTTAATATTTACAGCTGTAATTTCAGCAGCTTTGCTTTTTGTTAGTTGTGGAACAACATCATCTGCAGCAGGTGTAACTCGTATTGATGCTGCAACTCAGACAGATTTCAGCGGATACTGGAATGATACTGATGTTCGCATCGTTGCAGAAAATCTTGTTGCTCAGTGTGTAAATGCACCTGCAATTTCTGCATTTAAGTATGGAAAAAAACATGATCCTGTTGTAATCCTTGGAACTTTCAAAAATCAGAGTGATGAACACATCGATACATCAATTATTTCAAAGAAATTTGAAATTGCACTCATTAACAGTGGAAAAGTAGACTTTGTTGCATCTGCTTCTGAAAGAGGCGAAATCCGTCAGGAACGTACAGAACAGCAGACATATTCAAGCGAAACAACTGCAAAAAGTCTTGGTAATGAAACTGGTGCAGACTTTATGCTTATTGGTTCTGTAAAAACAATCGTTGATGCAGTAAGCGGAAAATCAACCCGTACATATTATGTAACTGCAGAACTTATTGATATTGAAACAAACCGTAAGCTGTGGGCTGGAGAAGACAGTTCAATTAAAAAGCTTATTAAATCAGAAAAAACTGGAAACTACAGATACTAAAAAATGAAAAAAATACTGACTGGCTTTTTAATTTTATTACTTTCCTCAGGCTTTATTTTTGCAGGCGGACGCAAGGATTCTTTTTCTTTTGAAAATATTGAAGAAAAGTATCCCTCTGATAAATTTGTGTGGGCCATGGGTCAGGGCTCAAGCCTTTCAAATGCGGAAAGCTCTGCAAAAATGGGGCTTTGTCAGATTCTTGGAGAATCAATTTCGGGGCAGCAGAATTCCAGCCAGTATTCTGATTCTAACGGACAGTCTGACAGTTCCCTTTCTGTAAATGTAAAAGAAGCCGTTCTTTTTGAACACATCTCCGGAATCCAGATAAAAGAAACCTGGCAGATTGAGAAGAATACTTCTGACTGGCGTGCTCTCGCTGTTTTGGACAGAAAAGAGGCTGGAAATTATTATGCCAGACTTGCAAAAGAGCAGGATGATAAAATCAGAAATCTTTTGATGGAAGCTGAATTCAAGGATATTTCTTTTGAAGCTCTCGATCTTGTAAATGAAGCTGCCCATGCCGCCAGAGATAACCAGTACAATCTGGATCTTCTTCACGCAATAAATCCAGCCATGTACAAATCAACATACATGAGTTATGGTTCCCTTTCTGCAGTTGAGTTGAAGAAAAAAAAGCTTGCTTCATCAATTTCTGTAAGTGTTTCTGTTGCTAACGATTACAATGGAGTTGTGGCAGGTGCCATTATGAACAAGCTTGGTGCCAGCGGCATTGCAGCTGTTGTAAAAGGCGAAACTCTTTTTCAGATTCAGGGAAAAATCATAATTGAAGATGCCGGCAAACTGGATGGAAACAACTGGTTTTCCAGATATACGCTGGAAGCCCCTGTTGTAAACACAAAAAGCGGAAAAATCGAAAAGTCTTTCAGCATCAGCGGCAGGGAAGGACGTCAGAGTCAGGAACTTGCCCGCCAGCGCTGTTACAATAAAATCTGTCAGAGAATTCAGGAAGAATTCTAATACCTGAAATTTCAGGATTTTTTTTCTAAAAACTTATTTTTTTTTGCCGACAATTGAGATATGCGTGCATATTCATTTTTTATCGGTTCAATTTTTTTATTTACATCTTGTGTAGCTTCTGCTCAATCATCCAAATCAATTTACAAGCTTCCTGAAAACTCAGGAACTGTAGAAACAGCTTCTGGCGGTGGCATAATTGCAGGTTCAGCCAGCGGTTTGTACAGACTGACAGCTTCAAAAACTGCAGTTCCTCTTTGGACAGAGGGCAAAGTTCAGAAAATACTTCATACAACAGGTTCTTCAATCGTACAGGGGGAAATTGCAACATCCGACATGAGTGAACGCTGGTATTTTCTGACTAGCAACGGCATTTTAACTTCCACTGACCTGGTAAATTTTGAATACAGAAATAATGGCCTTCCATTCCTTAAAATGAAGGAAGTAAATGGGACAGAGATTAATTTTTCTCAAAAAAGTGCGCAGTTGAAAGATCTGGAAGTTCATCCGGAAAATCCACAGATTCTTGTGACTTCAACAAAAGACAACGTATACATCACTTATGACGGCGGCCTTAACTGGCAGAGCCTTGGTTCAATGAGCAGTTCAACTTCCGGTATTAAGGCTGTTGCAGTTTGTACAATCGAAGGAAGACTTATTGTCTTTATGGCTCACCCAATTTACGGATTTTCTTATATTGTACCCCAGGCTAAAAAGCCGGTCTGGAACGACTGTACCGGTGGTTTTGAAAACATGCGTACTCAGACATATCCTGATGAAATTTCGGATATTTATCCTGTAGTAAAAACAAATGAAGACGGTACAAATTCTACAGAAGTTTATGTCAGCCAGACATTCATCCCCCGCATCTATCGCTTTGACTGGGCTACAAAACGGGGACAGCTTCTTTACAGCGGAAAAGAACCTGCTGATACAATTGACGGTCTTTATTGGGATGGAAATGAACTGCTTTATACACGTCCCGGTGAAATTGCTTCCTTTGATCCTTTGACTAATAATCTTGGAACAGTTCCACAGTCATACTATACATGGAAAAAAACATTCTCTGCTCTTGCTGAAAAAGATACTCTTTATTGCGCCTGGATTCCAGATGAAAGAGATATGACAAAGGGCATTTCATTAAGTGAATTATGGCTCTTAAAACCTGAAGTTTGTACAAACCAGTATGCAGAAAAAGCCTTGAACAGAAAATCTGTATATTGTCCTGCAAATCATGTTACAAGTCAGGCAGGAATTGATAAGTATAAAAAAATTATTCTGGACAACAAACTGGACAGTCTTGTAATTGATATGAAAGACGATTATGGTCTTCTTCGTTATGATGCAAAGGATCCTGTTGTAGTTGAAAAGGGATATATTTCTAAATATCACATTGAACTGGAACATTTTGTTTCAGAAATGAAAAAAGACAACATTTATCTTATTGCCCGCATTGTAGTATTCAAGGATAAAAATCTCAGTCAGTACGCAGGCGGAAAATATGCAATCTGGGATAAGGCAAATAACAAACCCTGGGTAGGAACTCGCGGCACAGAAGAAATAAAAGATGAAAACGGTAATGTAACAGGTTCAAAAACAGTCTACTACGATGAAAACTGGGTTGATCCTTATTCTCCTGATGTATGGGACTACAACGTTCGTATTGCAAAAGAATTAATTGCCGGTGGATTCGATGAAATCCAGTTTGATTATATCCGTTTCCCTACAGACGGCCTTAATATGAAAAATGCCAGCTTCAGATATAAAGATGCCGGAATGGATAAAGAATCAGCACTCCTTTCTTATCTTGCATATGCCAGAAAGAATATTGATGCACCAATCGGAATTGATATTTATGGCGCAAACGGCTGGTACAGATCAGGAACTCGTACAGGACAGGATGTTGAACAGCTTTCAGAGTATGTTGATATTATCTGTCCAATGTTCTATCCAAGTCACTTTGAACAGAACTTTCTGGAATATGCTCCTGTAAGTGAACGTCCATACAGAATTTATTACTATGGTACATACAGAAATACTGTAATCGGCCGTAATAAGATTATTGTTCGTCCATGGGTTCAGGCCTTTTACCTTAATGTACGGTACGACAGACAGTGGTACAACACAGATTACGTTCTTAAACAGGTTTATGGTGTGAGAGACAGTGTAAACAGAGGTTATATGTTCTGGAATAACATTGGCCGTTATGACGATGTTTCTCCAGATCCAGGTACTTCACAATACAAGGGTGCGGCTTACGAAGCTGGTGCAGAATACAGAAAACCAGCTCTCAGTTCTGCAAACCTTATGTATCCGCAGTCAGTTCAAAACGAACATGAACTTCAGGAAATTGATATGTCTGTTCTTGATTCTGTAAGGGCAGATGAAATTGGGGAACAGAGAAAAAAATCAGGTTTCCCTTCAATTTCTGATATTAGAAAATTATGGCAGGCATACGAAAGTGACAAACACCAGATATAGTCCTGAAGAAGATATTGCAGCAATTGCAACAGCTCTTGCACCAGGAGCACTGGGAATCGTAAGAACCAGTGGAAAAAATTCAATTGAATTACTCTCAAAAGTATTTTCCAGACCAGAAGCTTTAAAAAAAGCTGAAGGAAATACTATTGTTTACGGCTGGATTACAGATCAGGGCTCAAGAGTAGATGAAGTTCTTGTATCAGTTTTTAAGGCACCAAAATCTTTTACCGGAGAAGATATGTGCGAAATCAGCTGTCACGGAGGTGTTTCTGTTGTAACTGCTGTTTACGAAACTCTTTTAAAAAACGGATTCAGACCGGCAGAAAAAGGCGAGTTCACTTTCCGGTCATATATTAACGGCAAATCAGACCTGACAAAAGCTGAAGCTGTCCGTGAAATAATTGATTCAAAAACAGATGTAAGCCGTTCTCACGCAGCCGGCCGTTTAAGCGGAAGTCTTTTTGCAGAAATAGACTCAATTAAAACTCTTGTTACAGATACTCTTGCCGCAATTGAAGTTGATATTGAATATCCTGAAGATGAAGAAACAATTGCTGACAGCTTTGATCCTGCAGATCTTGAAAATGCCAGAGACAGACTTGCACAGCTGGCTTCAAGCTGGAAAAGCGAAAAACTTTATCAGGACGGTGCAAAAATTGTACTGGCTGGTAAAACAAATGCAGGAAAATCTTCTCTTTTTAATGCACTCTTAAAAGAAGACCGTTCAATTGTCAGTGACATAGAAGGTACTACACGAGACTGGATTGAAAGCTGGGTTAGTTTTGACGGTATTCCCGCAAGACTTTTTGATACTGCAGGACTTCGGGAAACTGATGATGTGATTGAAGCAAAAGGTGTTGAACTTACAAAAGATCTGGCTGCAGAAGCTGACCTTGTTCTTTATCTTATTGATTCAACTCAGGGACTTTCCGAAGAAGATAAAGCTTTTATTTCAAAAAACGGATCAGTTCCTGTAATTGTTGTTTTTAACAAATGTGATCTTGCGCTTATTGAAGATGACATTGAAGGAAAAACAGTTCACATTTCGGCAAAAAAAGGAACAGGAGTTGGAGAACTTACAAATCTTGTAAAGCAGACAATTCTCGGTGATTCAACAGCAAAAAGTGAAACTGCGGGACTTGGTTCCCAGCGTCAGAAGGAAAGTGTGGCAGAAGCTCTTGATAGAATCAATCACGCCCTGGAAATTGCAGCAGAGGGTTTCTATGGCCTTGATGCAGTAGTGCAGGATTTGGAAGATTGTCTTGATAGTCTTGGCGAAGTTACAGGTGAAGTAACTCCTGATGATGTTCTTGGTTCAATTTTCAGTCATTTTTGTGTTGGAAAATAGTAAAATAATTTTTGGTTAAATCCAGCGGCTGCAGTACAATTAAAAAGGATTAAGGGTTATTATAGTTGATGTGAAAAGACAATTTTCAACTTTAAAACAACTCAGTAAATCAGTTTTAATTCTCATTGCAGCCTTATTTTTTTGCCTGCCGCTTTCTGGTGAAGATTATGATCTTGGAATGGCAAAAATTGATGAGGCTTTTGAACTTCAGAATTCAGAGTTGCTGGAAACTGTATTATCAGATAATTTAAGCAATCCAGAGTATTCCAGATATGAAGAATATGTTTTAAAGCTTGCCCGCCAGCTTATTATTGAAAACCAGCTTGATTTTGCATCAAAAGCATCCCTCGCTATTATTGACAGAAACCTTGAAAACTTTGAGGCTGTAGATTTATATTCTTCAATAAACAGAGCCTTAAGTGAAGAAGAAGCAGCCCGGCGTAAAAAAAGATTTTCAACAGCATGGACTAAATAAAGCCCTGGAGAGAGTAAATGATTAATATTAAAAAAAGTATTGCAGCTGCAGTTTTTATTTTTACAGCTCTTTTTATTTTTGCAGACACAAACACAACTGATTTAACAAAACGATATCTTGAACTTTCACAGACACAGTTGAATAACGGGCAGTATGGAGAGGCTTTGAACTCTGTAACTGCCGCCCTTAAACTTAACGAAAACGAAGGAATTCCTGCCAATGTCTGTGTAATTGCCAGTCAGGTTTATTCAAAAATGCTTTCTTCTATGAAAGAAACAGAAGACTTTTCCAGACTTACAGAAATTGAAGGTTATATTGATCAGTTCCCATGTGTGGCAGACAGTTCAGTTCATTTTAAGCTGAAAGAAATTCAGGAACTTAACAGGCTGAAGATTGAGCAGGCTCAATTCCATTCTGAAACAAAACTTATTAACACAGTTGTAACAGCAGTCCTTGCAGTCTGTGTTGTTCTTGTCTTTGTGTTTTTTATTGTTATTATTGGAATCCGAAGAGCAGAAAAAAGCCGTCAGGAACAGACACGACAGTTTGAAGAAACCCTCAAAATCGTTGCTGGAATGCAGCAGACAAATACACAGATTCTTCTTGGCAACGTTACAGACCTGCAGGGAATAGGCATTAATTCCCTTAAGTCAGCAGGAAGCAGCCGCTGGGGACAGAATGCACTTCCAGAGCCTGAGCTGAATGATGATGAAAAAGAAGAGTTAAAACAACTGGCTGTTTCATGTGAAGATCTTGGTGCAAAAATTGATTCAATAACAAAGCGCAAAAACAATTCAAAAAATGTCAGCGAACTTGTTTACAAACTGGCCCTTAATCTGGGGTGTAACCAGAATACTGCAATGGCTTACTTCTGTGCAGCAATGGTTTATGATGCAGGTTTCCTTGCTGTTCCTGAAGAAATGCTGGCAGCTGATGTTCTGACAGAACAGGAAAAAGAAGTCATTCATGATCATGTAAACAAAACAGATGATTATTTTAATTTTGTTCCGGAAAGATATATAAAAATTTTTGAAGATGCAGCAAGATTTCATCATGAAAATGAAGATGGTTCAGGTTATCCTAATGGACTTAAATCAAATCATATTCCTCAGGTTTCAAAATTAATTCACGTGGCAGAAAGCTACAGTTCCCTTGTGAGCAGACGCAATTACAAAAGCATTATGGACAAGGAATCCGCTGTAGAAGAACTTCGCTCTAAGCCTGAAGTTTATGATCCTGTAGTTGTAAAGGCTCTTGATTCCATTGTTTAATAAACATTTTTACATTAAAATTATGACCGGTATCTGTAAAAAGAGGTACCGGTTATTTTTTTTCGGGTGGTGAGATTTTATGTGCGGAATCGTAGGATATGTAGGCGTTAAAGGAGCAACTCCAGTTCTTATTAATTCCCTTAAAAAACTTGAATATCGCGGTTATGATTCTGCAGGTATTGCTGTTTTAAATGATGAAGAAATCCTTGTAAAAAAATGCAAAGGTGCCCTTAAATTTCTCGTTGAAAAAATCACTGACGAAGTTGTGCAGCAGTCTCAGACAGAACCGGCTGAAGTAACAGAAGAAAACTTCAAAAGACTTGTAGATAAATGTGGAACTCTCGTTCCTGGAAACATGGGTATTGGTCATACACGGTGGGCTACTCATGGTGAACCAAGTGATATTAACTCACATCCTCATACAAATGTTAGCGGTACAATTGCCGTAGTTCATAACGGTATCATCGAAAATTATATAAAACTTAAGGGCTGGCTTCAGGGACAGGGAATTGTTTTTAAGAGTCAGACTGATACAGAAGTTGTAGCACATCTTATCAATTACTATTACGAACAGGAAAAAGATATTTTCAAGGCTGTAAAGTGTTCCATTGAAAAACTGGAAGGAAGCTATGCTCTGGGCGTTATCTGTAAAGATTACCCGGACAGAATTGTTGCAGCCCGTAAAGAAAGCCCTCTTATTATTGGAATCGGACAGAACGAAAACTTTATAGCATCGGATGTTCCTGCAGTTCTTGAATATACAAGAGAAGTTCATTTTCTGGAACAGAATGAAATGGCTGTTCTTTACTCAGATCATGTAGACATTTTTAATGGTGATGGTGAAAAAATTCTCCGTGATCCAAAACATGTAGACTGGGATATGTCTTCTGCAGAGAAGGGCGGATATGCTCACTTTATGCTTAAAGAAATATTTGAACAGCCAAAAGCTCTCAGAGATACTCTTCGCCCTCGTCTTGTAATGAATGGTACAGTTCCTTTTGACATTAAGTTTGATGAAATTGAATTTGGTGAAGAATGGAAGAATGCTGGAAGAGTTGTAATTACAGCCTGCGGTACATCATATCACGCCGGTATGGTTGCAAAATATGCTTTTGAACATTTTGCCCGTATTCCTGTAAGCATTGATGTTGCTTCTGAATTCCGTTACAGAAATCCAATTCTTAACAAAGACGATATTTTTATTATTATTACTCAGTCCGGAGAAACTGCAGATACTCTTGAGGCAATGCGTCAGGCAAAATCTGCCGGTGCAAAAGTTATTGCCATTACAAACTGTGTAGGCTCAACCGCAAGCAGGGAAGCAGACTGCGTAATCTATACCTGGGCTGGTCCTGAAATTGCAGTTGCTTCTACAAAGGCGTATACAACACAGCTTATGTGTCTTTATCTTCTTGCAATCAAAATGGCTGAAGTAAGAGGCAAACTTAAGGGTGATGCTTACAGAAATATCCTTTTTGAACTGAACAAAATTCCTGAGCTGGCAGAAAAGGTGCTTGAAAGTCAGGAAACAATTCAGAAGTTTGCAAGCCAGCAGTTCAATAAAAATAAGATTTTCTATATTGGACGTCTTTTTGACAGTGCTTCTTCTCTGGAAAGTGCCCTCAAATTAAAAGAAGTCAGCTATCTTCACTGTGAAGCTTTTGCAGCCGGAGAGTTAAAACATGGACCTCTGGCTCTGGTTGATAAAGACACTCTGCTTATTGCAATTGCAACAGATCCTGAATTATACGAAAAAGTTGCTTCAAATATCAAAGAAGTTAAAACTCGTGGTGCAGTTACAATGGTTATTACACAGGGCAACGATGAAAAGTTTAAGGACTGCTGCGACACCTCTGTAATGCTTCCTGAAGTTTCACCACTTCTGGCTTCAATGATTTCTATTATCCCGGCTCAGCTTTTTGCTTATTACTGTTCAATTCAGCGGGGATACAATCCAGACCAGCCTCGTAATCTGGCCAAGTCTGTAACTGTAGAATAAAAACGGGATTTTCCCAGAGTTTTGATTTATGCCGGCAATTTTGCCGGTGTTTTTTTAAGGGAGTATACATGCGTATTCTTTGTTTAGGCGATTCAATCATGCAGTACAACGACTGGACTTCTTATCCACAGACTGGATGGGTTCAGCTCCTGGACAGATTTTTTGTTCCTGGAACACAAATTCTCAATTTTGCCAGAAACGGTCGTTCTACAAAAAGCTTTATTTCCGAAGGCCGTTTTGATCAGGTATTAAGCCAGGCTCAGAAAGGGGATTTTGCCCTGATTCAGTTTGCTCACAATGACGAAAAAAAGAATGATCCTGACAGATATGCTTCTCCTGAAAAAGGCGGAGAATTCCGTCAGAATCTTACAATGTTTGTAAAAAAACTTATGGAAAAAGGTGTAAAACCTCTTCTTCTGACTCCTGTAACAAGACGCAAGTTTGAAGGTGATGTTATTGTAAATAGTCACGGAGATTATCCGGAAGCAATAAAAGAAACAGCAGGAGAATTAAATATTCCTTGTATGGATCTTACAAAAGCCACAATGGACTATTTTGAAAAAGCCGGCGAAAAAGGAAGTCGCAGATTTTATATGAATTTTGAAAGTGGTCTGTACGAAAATTTCCCTGAAGGAAAAAGGGATGACAGCCATCTGCGTCCTGACGGAGCCAGTGTGGTAAGCAGGCTTTTTGTAAGCTGCCTTTTAAAAGAAAAAGACAAATGGTCAGACTATAAAGCCTTAACTGATGGAATCTGTTTTAAAGGCATTTATGAAGACAAAGAAATTGATGATGAAAAACTTATGTGGTAAAACCTTATAATAATCTATAAGCCCGCTTCGTTGACCAGAGGGGCATTTTTTTGCTATAATACATCTTGTATCAGGTCATAAGCCTCTGCAACCAGGGCCATTAGCTAAGCTGGTTGTAGCGCCGGCCTTATAAGCCGGGTCTTACCGCAGTTCAAGTCTGCGATGGCCCATAATTGCCCGACTTGTCGGGCAATTATTTTTTTGAAAACAACAAGTCTGAAATCTGGACTTATTTCAGGGCTTCCAAGGGGGAGCCTTTTATTTTTTTTCAGGAGATATTTATGAATTTTCGCAAAATACTTATTACATCATTCCTGTTCTTAATGCTTACATCATTTTTACCGGCACAGTCATTTAAGCCGGAATTCCTTTCCAGCGAAACACATTCAGAAGTACAGCTGTCAGACTGGGATACAAAAAAACACTATATTGCAGGTATAACAGGCGCCCTTGGGTTTAATCTTTGTCTTGCAACATACAACAGATATGTAATCGGTTCAGGCTGGGCAAAAACAGGCTGGGAGCAGTGGGATCATTTCTGGGAAAGAGAACTTACCTGGGACAGAGACTGGTACTGGACAAACTTCTTCCTTCATCCATATCAGGGTTCTATGTACTATATGTCATGCCGGGGTGCAAACATGAATCCGGCAGAATCTATGGTAGTAACAGTTCTTGGTTCAGCATTCTGGGAATACCTTTGTGAATGTAATGCACCTTCAAAAAACGATATGATTTACACAACAATCGGTTCCTTCTGTGTTGGCGAAATGTTCTTCCGTCTTAGTCAGGAAGCCGGTGAAACAAGCCGCCTTCTTGCTACAGCTATAAATCCAACCCGCTTGTGGACAGAACAGGTTTGGAGAATCAGACAGCCAAATACAACAGGTCGTCTCTATAATTTTGATATGGGTGTTGCATTGGGAAACACAGTAGCAGGTACAAAAATTGACGGTATTTCACCTTCTTCAGCAACATACAAATCACCGGAAGTTTATCCTGTTTACGCAGGTCTTTTCCTGGATATTGATTACCGGGATCCATATACTCACGATTCCAACTCTCCTTACGATCAGTTCAGCCTCAATGTTCAGGGCGAAATAGGTAAGGGTTCAGGCGAAAAGGGACTGTGTGCCTACGAGTCTTATGATGAAAAACTTTTTTATAACATTCGTATTTTCTCTGATGCAATGCTTCTGGCCCGTACACTGAATCTGGGAGAAAATAAAGATACATCTGTCGGTATTACAATGATTTATGATTTTGACTGGCATTCTTACTACATGCTTTCTTCTCTGGCTCCAGGTTTTGCCTTTAAGCAGAGAATCAATTTCCAGGATTCAAAACTTTTGTGGCAGGCTCAGGCAGGTGCCATTATTCTTGGTACAGAAGACTACTTCTATTATCACAGAAAAGTGACAGAAATCCCAAAAGGAACAATCCGTTCATACAGTATGACTACTGGTGCAGAAGCACTTTTCAAGTGCCGCTGGGAAAAATCAAGGGGAACAGCAGTTGGTGTAAACTTCCGGGGATACGCAATGTACGATTTTTATGACCAGATTCAGACAGAAAACGAATCTACAGGCTGGGAATATGTAGGGATTCTTACAGCAAATTTCGAAATACCTGTTTCAAAAAATGTTAGTCTTGGCGCTGTTGAAGAAGTATACGGAAAGGCAGCTTTATATAAAAAAGTTCCTGATGTATATCAGATTGTAAACACTGCAAAGGTTTACGCAAAACTCAAGTTAAAGTAAACTGAACTTGTACTGAAAAACGGGTGGGAGCGTATATGAAATTTGTAAGTACAAGAAACAGAACAAATCAGGTGGATTTTGCAAAAGCCGTACTGGACTGTATGCCTCAGGACGGTGGTCTTTATGTGCCTGCAGAAGCAGTTGACCTTCGGCGCTGGATTTTATATACAGATTCCTCTACAACATTTTCAAATATTGCTGGTACACTCACATCAGCCTGTATTAATAACGAATTTTCGCCGATCATCTGTGAAACAATTGCATCCAGAGCTTTTCCTTTTTCTCCTGAATTAAAAAAAATTGACGAAAGACTTTATACATTAAAACTTTACAATACACCTACAGGAAGTCACAAAGATTTTGGAATCAGTTATCTTGTAAACTGTCTCGAAACAATCCACCAGCTTAACGGCGGTAAATCAGTTTTTCTTGATGTAACAATCGGTGAACTTGGAGCAAGCCTGGCCTGTGTACTTAGAGGCAAAAAAAACTTAAAGGCCCTTCTTGTATATCCAAAAGGATGTATCAGGGGATTAAAAGAAAGTGACTTTATCTGGAACGGAGGAAACATTCTTCCGGTAGAAGTTGACGGTACAGAAGCAGACTGTCACCGCATAGTGCGTCAGATTTTTGAAGATCACAGTCTGGTAGAAAAGTACAATCTTACAGTTGCAAATACAGCAAATATTGGCCGTCTCATGCCTCAGATGTTTTTCTATCCTTATGCTTTCAGCCGCTTAAAGGAAGAAGTTGCAGGGGATATTTATTATGCAATGGCTCCTGGAAATTACAGCAATCTTGTAGCCGGTCTTTACAGCTGGCGTCTGGCACTTCCTGTTAATGGATTTATCTGTCCTTCAACAAATTCTCTTGCCCTTGATCCAATGGGACTTTGTACAGTTCCGGATGATCTTGTTCCCTTTGAAAAGCGCAGGAAAGCAGATCCTGCAAATCCGTCAAATCTTGAGCGTCTTGAAGATATTTTCAGTCGTTCAAGTCTCATGCTCAAACATTTTGTATATCCTGCAGTTCTTTCTTCAGAGGAAATAGAAGAAGCCTGCCGTCACCTTTTTGTTAAGTATGGAATTTTTGCAGATAAAAATACAGCATCAGCCTATGCCGCAGTTTTGAGCCGTCGGGAGCTTCTTGAAGAAGACGACGCAACGGCAGTTCTTGTTCTTCGGGATGATCCGGCTTTAAGCAGTGAATATATCCGTCACGCAACTGGTGAAACTCCAGAAATGCCGGAAAATGTTCAAAAAGCCCTTAATCCTGTTCAAATAAAAAAGCCTCCTGTTACAGAGGCTTCTCAAATAATTGAGCTTTTAAATTCAGTTCTTTAATTTTTGGGCGTATCCGGCTTCAAAGAAGCCGGCCGGGCTTTCCGTACTTCCGCTGTCGCTCCATCCCTGACGGGACGCTTCGCGGTACTACAATCCCTTACGCTTTTTCTTAGTTTTGGCTTTTGCTTTTACAGTTTTAGCTTCAGTTTTCTTTTTAGAAACCTTTTTTTCAGTTACTTTTTTCTTTGGTTCAAAAGGTTTGATAAAAAGATCACATTTGTATTCAGCATTAGCTGCAGCTTTTTTAAGATTTTTGAATACAACTGCTGTTTTTGCATTAGTTGAACGGGTTAATCCCTTTTCAAAAAGACTTTCTGCAAGATTCAGGTTTTCTTCCATCTTTTCTTTGTTAAACCATCTGATACCATCATATTCGTTAGCTCCTGAAAGTTCAAAACTGTGTTCCGAGTTTACAAAGAGCTTTGCAATTTCGTATTCGCTGGCCTTGCATGGTCCGATCAGGAAGATATTATGGAACAAAGAATAAAGGTCTTTAAAACCTGCAGAATTTCCATATTCAGCAATCTTTCGTTCCAGACACCATTTCCGGGCTTTGCCTGATTTTGCAAGAGGTGTTACAAGTTTTCGAGTAATGAACAGGAATGCACTTTTAGTAACATTAAACTGTGCTTTTTGTAATGCAGCTTTTTCTTCTTCTGGAGAAAGTTTTTCCTTTTTGAGGTCATTTTTGACAGCAGCAGAAATCCCGAAGTCTGCAAAATGCTTTTTGAGAATCTTTACAGGTTTTATTGTCTTGAATTTCTTTTGTCCAGATTCTTCTTTTGCAATCTTGTTTGCCAGTTCGTAGAATTCGGCAGCAGCATTAGTAAAAAGCTTAATGCATTCAGTCTTTTCTTTAGCAGAGTATTTTTTGCCTTCCTGATTTCTTGCTCCAGCCGGCTGAACCTTAATGTTTTCATATTCAGCATCCAGGACTGCATTGAATTTTTCATATAATTCCTTGTAGTGCAGTTCCTGCCATGCAGTTGCAATATCAGGAGTTCCTTTACCGTTTAAGAAGTTACAAAGTTCAGCAAGAGAGCCGTCCCTGTCTTTTTCCTGACGGATATCCATAAATACCTGACTTTCAAATCCGTTAAGGCTGATGAACATACCTTTTTCGCAGATTTCACGGGATTTACGGATAAACCACAGACCGCTTCTCTGTTCCCGGAAAATCATGTAGCAGTCATCTTCTGCTGTCAGACCAAGACCTTCTGAAATTGAACGGGTCATCATTTTTTTGTCGTTTTCGCCGCTTCCGGTTTTTACGGCATATTGGCAGGATTGTTTTATCCAGCCCCATGCCCTTTCATATTTATTGTTGTAGAAAACTACTGTGTATTCGTTTCCGGCACGGTTTGAATATGCAAAAATGTTTTCGTTTACATGGCCCTTATCCCATACATCGTAGAACAAAAAGTCTTCTACGCCGCTAAAGAGATAACGCTTGTGAAGCAGTGGAAAAATTTCTCTGTTATGCCTTTCAATAAGATATCCGTCAGGCTGTTCATCTTTGTATGCCCGTGTATATTCCATGCCGTATTTTTCTTCATAACCTTCAATCTGGCCGTGTCCAAACATAGGAAGGCCTGGCATTGTGACCATTAAAGTACAAACGCCAAAATATTTGTCGCCTTTGCCAAACTGAGCAACCGCTGTTTCTTCATCCGGGTTATTCATAAAGTTTACATAGCGTTTGAGAATCTGAGGATCAAAAGTAATTGTGTTTTTTACAGTAGAACGGTACTTAAAGTTTTCTTCTTTTTTAAGCATGTTCATAAAAGCACTGTTGTATACACGGTGCATACCCAGAGTGCGTGTAAAGTATCCTTCCATCATCCAGAAAGCTTCTGCCAGAAGGAGAGTGTCTGGAACTTCTTTTGCTACACGATCAACGACTTCACGCCAGAATTCGTTTGGAATGGCTTCTTCAAACTGCCGGGCTGTTAAAGCATACTCACTTCGTGTTGCAATGTCGCCGCCTTTTCCTGGTTCCGGGTACCACAGACGCTTAATATGTTTTTTAGCCAGAACCATGGCTGCGTCGAAACGAATAATCGGAAAGTTTCTTGCAACATGAAGAATTTTCTGCATAACTTCTTCACGGGCCTGTGGATTTAAAAAGTCAATCTGAGCTGTATCGTTCCAGGGCAAACCAGTACCATCGTTTCCGTGATAAATGTAACGGGTGTCACCGGTTGCTGTATCAACACGCTTAAAACAAACGGCACAGTCATTTTTTGAGTAGTAATGGTCTTCAAGATAAATAGCAACTCTTCCATCGTGGCTAAGGTTTACGCCATTATATGTGTACTGTGGAAAAGGGTTATCTCTTCGCTGTACAAAAAGATCTGGTTTTTCTACAACCCATTTTGCATCCATACCGGTGTGGTTTGGAACCATATCGCTGGCAAGACGGATTCCTCTTTGCCACAATCTGGTGCGAAGGTTTGAAAGTGCATCCCAGCCGCCTAAATTTGCTGCAATTTCATAGTCTTCAAGAGAGTAGGCAGATGCAGCGGCTTCAGGATTACCGCAGATCTGTTTTATTGTACGGCTTGCAGTAGAGCGTTCCCAGAGTCCAATGAGCCAGAGACCTGTAAAGCCCTGATTTCGTAAAAGATCCAGTTCTTCGTCTGGAATCTGGTCAAGATGGGAAATTTCTCTGTTATATTTTTTAGAAAGCTGATACAGCCATACAAGAACAGTTTTTGCCATAAGGACAACCTTTGGCATCCATTCCTTGTCATCGCTGAATCTTTCGTATTCTTTCATTAAATAGCTGTAGTCTGGAGGTGACATATCCGGGCTTCCGCCATTTGCAGGATGCCATTCTGGTTTCCATTCTTCAGCAAGAAGATCTGAGCCTCCGAAAAGTCGTTTGAGCCAGTAATCTTCTCCTTCACCATCTCCAGGAAGGAAAAGCTCTGCCCAGTGTATGCGGACATAATTAAGCTGTTCCTGAAGGTTATCCGGAGCAAAAGCAACAGGTTCTTTCAGGAATGTAATAAGGTCATGGCCATAAGTTCCCCAGTAAGGAAGCTTCTTAAAAAATGCAGAGCAGACACTCCAGCTTTCGCTGTAGATTTCATTATTAAAGAGGGCAGTATCATCAAAAAGAACTTTGAAAGGCTTGAAGGCTGGATTTTCGTTTGCCAGATGAAGCATTATTAATTCTTCAAGAGTCTGTTCTCTGTTTGTGCGGACACGACCTGTTTTGCGTTCTGTTAATGCAGTATTAAGGTAATCTTCGATGGAACACTGGCCTTTGTAAACAGCAACAGGAGGAAACTCTTTGCAGAAATCGATTAAAAGAGAATCAACTTTATCTTTTCCAAAACGGCCGTTAAGGTCTTCCAGCAGTTCCTTAAATGCTGCAGGGTATTTGTGACGGCGGTATGTGTAACATGCCAGATGAAATACTTCATCAAGAAGCCCCATGGCATTTAATGTACCGGCGCTGATTTGTGCCTGATTGTCTGCTTCAAGATATTTATTAAATTTTGCCTGAAAAATACGGACAGCGGGAATATTAGCAAGAATTACATTTCCAGAGGAAGAAAAAAGAGATTCGTTGAAATTACAAAAGTCACGGACTTTTCGAGAAATGTGAAATTCGTTGTAAGAGTAATTCATAGACCAACCTCCAGATGTACGCTGCTAAAAATTATATCATAGATTTTTTGATTTTGTATTAATTCCTAGGTAAATAACAGGGCAAACGCATTATAACCGATTTTATATTGAAAATGGCGCAAAGGAGT